>JALSPJ010000068.1 GCA_026985995.1 Anaerolineales bacterium | reverse complement strand
AAGGCACCCGCCGCGAGGCCTGGGGCGTGGGCCCGGTGGACGGCGTGGACCGGGCGTGCGGCGTGGCCGTGGGCTGCGGGGGCGTGGTGGGCAGCGGGGCCGTGTTCACCGCCACCGGGGGCGTTGGCTCGGGCCACACCAACAGCCCCACCACCAGGCCGCAACCCACACACACGAAGAGCAACGCGGCCAGTCCCAACAAGGCCCACAACCAGCCTTTGTTGCCCATGCTTCCCCCTGTTAGCCCTGGCCCGGCGGCTCGGGCAGCAGCACCCGGTCCGGCCCCCGGTCGATTTCCCACGGGTAGACGATATAGGCGTCGGTGATGGCTGCGTAGTAATCGGGCCGCAGGGAGCCGAACAGGTTGCGATAAGGGTTGAAGTGCAGCACACAAGTGTAAGGCTGCCCCCCGGCCGCCAGCACCCGGGCCCGCACCGCGGTCATGGTGCGGCCCGAGCCCCACACATCGTCCACGATGAGGGTTTTGCGGCCGGTGAGCAGATGGTCCTCGGGGAATTGGAGGAACTTGGGCCAGGCGCTGAGCTTGACCTGCCGGGCCGCTTCCCACTCCGCGGGAAAATCGACCGACGCGGTCAGAATGTGGGTAATGTCCAGCGCCTCGGCCAGCAGCCCGCCGGGGATGAGCCCCCCGCGGGTGATGACCACCATGGCCTCGAATTCGGTGTCGAATTGGGGGATGAGGTGGTCGATGAGCTTGTCCACATCGTCCCAGGTGAGCAGTTCTCGACGCATACCCCTGCCTCAAGAAGAAAAAGTCCCGCGGCCGTCGCGGTCGGCTATGGGCATTATACCAAGAGAGCGGCCGTAGGGTATGCTAAAATCAAAGCCGGGTCCACAATCGGGGAGGGGGTGACCCTGCTGCCAAAGGAGTGAACCATGTCCGCACCGCGCGTGTACGCTGCCTGGGCTCCGGCCCCCGAGCATCGCTATGGCGACCATCCCGAGGGCCCGCAGCGGTTGACCCTGCTGCACGACCTGCCCCAGGCCGACGATGGCGCCCACTGGGTGGAACCCACG
Source organism: Anaerolineales bacterium (assembly GCA_026985995.1). Lineage (GTDB taxonomy): Bacteria > Chloroflexota > Anaerolineae > Anaerolineales > DRMV01 > JAADEN01. The sequence goes on along the minus strand of JALSPJ010000068.1, from coordinate 2,969 downwards.
CCGGCCGAGGTCGAAGTTTTGGCCCGGGTGCACGACCCGCGTTACATCGAGTATCTCCAGGCCATCGCGGCCCAGGGCCCTGCGGTCATCGACTACGCGCCCACCTATGTCACCCCCAGCTCTTTTGCCGACGCGCAGCGGGCCGCGGGCGCGACAGTGGCCGTGCTGCAGGCCGTGGTGGAACACGCGCCGGCCCGGGGCTTCGCCTGGGTGCGCCCGCCGGGGCACCACGCCACCCGCACCCAGGCCATGGGCTTTTGCCTGTTCAACAATGTGGCCGTGGCCGCGGCCCACGCCTTAGCCCAGGGGCTGGAACCCGTGCTCATCGTCGATTTCGACGCCCACCACGGCAACGGCACCCAGGCCATCTTTGCCCATGAGCCCCGGGTGGCTTACTTCTCCACCCATCAGGAGGGCATCTACCCCGGCACCGGGGACTTCGACGACGCGCCCCACGCCCGGGGCCGCATCGTCAATGTGCCCTTGCCGGCCCTCACCGGCGACGCGGGGTACGCGCGCGCCTTCGAGCAAGTGCTGCTGCCCTGGGCCCGGGCCCTGCAGCCCGCGCTGGTGCTGGTCTCCGCGGGCTTCGACGCCCACTGGCGGGACCCGCTGACCCAGCTGGGCCTTTCGGCCCGGGGGTTTGCCCACCTGGCCCGGCTGCTGCTGCAACTGGCCGCCGAAAGCGCGCAGGGCCGCATCGTGTTCGTATTGGAAGGCGGCTATGACCCGCAAGCCGTGGCCGAAAGCGGTCGCGCGGTGTGGGCCGTGCTGCACGACCGCGAGGCCCCGGCGGGCGCGCTGGGCCCCAGCCCCTACCCCGAGCCCGACATCGCCGACCGGGTGCATTATGCCCGGCGCCTGCACGGCCTAGCCTAAACGGGGGAACCCGCCATGCGTCGCGCGCTGTTGTGGACCGCCGTGCTGTTGGCCATGGGGCTGGGGGCCGTGGCCCGGGCGCAGGCAGCCTTTACGGGTCAGGCCGTGCTGTGGCAGGTACGCCTCGCGGCCTACCCCCAGGTCGAAGCCTGGGTGAGCGTCTACGGCCCCGACGGCTTCTTCGCGGCCGATTTGCCCGCCGAGGCCTTCACCATCACCGAGGCCGGCGCGCCTCGGCCTGTGGACCAGGCCACGGTGGAGCATCCCGGCCTGCACATCGCGCTGGCCCTCAACCCGGCCCGGGCCTTCACCCGCCGGGATGTGCAAGGCATCCCCCGCCATTTGTACATCTTCTACCAGCTGCAAACCTGGCTGGAAAGCGAACAAAAGGGCCGCCACGACCTCAGCCTCATCGCCCTCAACGGCCCCACGGTGACCCACACCGACGACCCCATTCAGGTGCTCGACGCGCTCACCGATTACTACGCGCTGCAAAGCAAAACCTTCCGCGACATGCAGCCCGAACTCACGCCCTTAGTGCACGCCATCACCCAGGCCAGCGCGCCCTCCCCGCGGCCCGGCATGGGCCGGGTGGTGCTCTTCATCACCGCCAGCATCGACGGCCTGCAGCCCCAGGACCTGGACCTGCCCTTGCGCCGGGCGCAAGACGCACAGGTGCGGGTGTGGGTGTGGCTGGTGGGCCCGGCCAACCTGGCTCAAAGCGCGCAGGGCCGCTTGTGGGCCGACTTCGCCGCGGCCACCGGCGGGCAGTTTCTGGTCTTCTCGGGCCAGGAGGTGCTGCCCGACCTGACCCAGGCCTTCGCGGCCCTGGATGGGGTCTATCGCCTCACCTACAGCACCGCGCAAACGCAGCCCGGCGCGTACCCGGTGCGGGTGGCGGTGCAAGGGCCCTTTGGCACGCTGACCACGCAAGAGCGCCTGCTGGACCTGAACCTGACGCCGCCCCAGGTGCGCTGGCTGGTGCCGCCCCACGATGTGACCCGCCAGCCCCCGGCCCCCGACGCACCCCCCGAAACCTGGGAACCCACCACGCAAACCGTGGAAGTGGCGGTCACCTTCCCCGAGGGGCAAAACCGGCCCCTGGCCCGCAGCGCGCTGTGGGTGGACGGCGAGAAGGTGGCCGAACGCACCGCGCCGCCGTTCGAACGCCTGGAATGGGATTTGCGCGCCTATGCCGAGCCGGGCCAGCACACCCTGCAGGTGGAGGTGGAAGATGTGCTGGGCCTGGTGGGGGCCTCGCCCGAGGTGCAGGTGGCCGTGCAGGTGGCGCCGGCGCCGTCTTCGGGCGCTGGGGGAACCCCTCCGGGGGGACCGACGGCCGCCGCGAGCGGCCCGGCAACGGCCACGACCACCCCAACGCCGGCGCGCGCCGCGAGGACTTCATGGGCTCCGGTCGCGCTGGGAGCCGGGGTGGTGTTGGCCGCGCTGGTGGGCGGGCTGTTTTGGGCCTGGCGGGTGGGCGCGCTGCGGGTACGCGGCACCGGCCGGCCGGCGCGGAGCCCTTCCCCCAAACCCCAGGGCTGGGCCGTGCTGGAGCCCCTGCCCCCCCTGGAACCCGACTGGCCCACCCCGCCCCGCCTGGTGCTGCAGGCCGACGAGGTGGTGCTAGGCAGCGACCCGGCCCAGGCCACCCTGGTGCTGGACGACCGCTCGGTGAGCCCTCAGCACGCGCGCCTGTGGCGCGACGACCAGGGCCGGGCCTTCGTGGCCGATTTGCACTCTTTGGCCGGCACCTGGGTGAACTACGCGCCGGTAAGCGCCCAGGGCGCGGCGCTGGAGCCCGGCGATGTGCTGTTCGTGGGGCGGCTGGGCTTTCGCTTCACCCGGCCGCAGGAGGAAGCATGAGCCCACGCCCCCCGCGACGGCGCACGGTGGAGGCCATCATTCTGCACGCCCGGGATGTGGGCGAGGCGGACCGGCTGCTTTCGCTCTACAGCCGGGAGGAGGGCAAGGGCAAGGCCCTGGCCAAGGGCGTGCGGCGGCCCAAATCGCGGCGGGCCGGGCACCTGCAGCCCCTGAGCCGGGTGCGGCTGCTGCTGGCCCAGGCCCGGGGCGCGCCCATCGTGGCC
>JALSPJ010000067.1 GCA_026985995.1 Anaerolineales bacterium | reverse complement strand
GCGCCAGGGCGCGGTGAGCCAGCGCCATAGGCGTCGCAACCAGGTCTTCATGGTGCTTCGGGGGGTTCAGGGGGGTTTGGGGGAACCGGCTCCGCGGCGGCCGGGCTGGTCCGCGGCGGCGTGGTCCCTTCCGCGGCCGGGGCCGGGTTGGCCGGCGGCGCGGGTGTGGGAGGCCCGGCCTCGGGGTGCGGCGCGGGGGGTTGGAACGCGCGCGTGGCCCGCAAATCGTCCTCGGGGGGCCAAATCTGGCGACCCTCCCGGGTTGCTTCCCGCAAAGCCAGCTCCACATTGGCCTCGCGCGCGGCCTCGCGCAAAAAATCCTCGGTGCGCTGGCGCAGGGTCATCATGCTCACCCACCACGGCGAGCGGGTCACCCGGGCCCACCAACGCCCCAACTGCCGGGCCCGGTCCTGCAGCTCCTCGGGCTTCCACAGCAACAGCACCAACAGCAAAATGAAAACCAGCTCCCAACCGCCGATGTTGAACATAGGCCCTCACGAAACCTGAGGCTGCAAGCCCTGCAAATGGGCGCGCACCGCGTCCAACTCGCGGGCCAAGCTGCCCAACACGCCGTTGACAAACCGAGGGGAGCTGGCTCCACCGAAGGTTTTGGCCAGCTCCACGGCCTCGTTGATGACCACCTTGGCCGGGGTGCCTTCGGGGTCCAAGGTCATTTCCCACAGGGCTAAGCGCAAGATGTTACGGTCCACGACGGGCAGCTGCTCCACAGGCCACTCGGGCGCGTGGCGGGCGATGTATTCGTCGAGCCAGGGGCGCATGGGCAGCACGCCCTGCACCAAACGGCGGGCGAACGCGGCCAGCCGCGGCTCTAAGGGCTCTTCGGCCAGGCGGGTTTCCAGCACCGCGGCCGGGGGGTGGCCGGTGAGGTCGATTTCATACAAGGCTTTCAGGGCCACCGCGCGGGCTTTGGTGCGGGCTTTCATGCCGCGTCTTCTCCGTTGTTGGGGTAATGCAAATCTTCGATGTGCACATTGATGCGCCCAGGGGTCATGCCCACCATGTGCTCCAAAGCCTGAGCCACGGCCTTTTGCACTTCCCGGCTCACCTGGCGCAAATTGGTGTGGCCGTCGAGCACCACATAGATGTCCGCGTCGACCACATCGTCGTGCACCTGCAAGCGCACGCCAGGTTCACTGCGGCGCAAAAAGCGATTGACCGCGCCGGGCACCGGGGCCAGGCTGTGCACTCCCGGCACCTTGAGAGTCTCCAGGCGCACAATGGCCAACAGCACTTCGGGCGCGATGGTGGTCTTCCCCGGGGTCACCTGCTCGTTCATGGGGAACCTCCTGCGGCTCAGGTCATACCGCCGTCGACGGCAATCACCTGGCCGGTGATGTAGGCCGCCTGGTCCGAGGCCAAAAAGGCCACCAGGTAGGCCACCTCTTCGGGGCTGCCCTTGCGCCCCATGGGAATCAGGCCCAAAATTTGCGCCTTGGCCTCTTCGGGCACGCCGGCCCAAATGTCGGTTTCGATGTAGCCCGGCGCGACCGCGTTGACGGTGATGTTGCGGGTGGCCACTTCCCGGGCCAGGGCCTTGGTGAAGCCAATTTGCCCGGCTTTGGAGGCCGAGTAGTTGACCTGGCCCGCGTTGCCGATGATGCCGGCCACCGAGGTGATGTTGATGATGCGCCCGTAGCGTTGGCGCAGCATGAAGCGAATGGCCGCCTTGCTGCAATGAATGGTGCTATAAAGGTTGGTGCGAATGACATCGTCCCAGTCGGCGGGCTTCATTTGCATGAAGAGCTTATCGCGGGTGATGCCGGCGTTGTTGACCAAAATGTCGATGCGGCCCCAGGTTTGGCGGGCGAATTGGATGAGGGCCTGGGCCTGGTCGAAGTCGGCCACATCGGCCTGAAAGGCCTCGGCTTGCCCGCCGGCCTGGCGAATGGCCTGCACCACGGCCTGGGCCGCCTCCGCGGAGCGATGGTAGTTGACCACCACCCGGGCCCCGCGGCGGGCCAGTTCCAGCGCGATGGCCCGGCCAATGCCGCGCGAAGCGCCGGTGACCACGGCCACCCGGTCGGTGAGGGCGAGGGTCGCGTCGTGCTGCATGGGCTGACCTCCCAAGGGGAACCTCGGCGGCGCGCCGCCGGTGGGCCGATTATATCACTACTGCGGGCGAGGCAGCACGGCCCCCAGCCCATCGCTGCGGCGCGTGGCGCCGCCCCGCCGCGGTGGGACGCGCACACCTTTGGGCCAGGTGGCCGTGCCGAATATCATCGTTTTGTGTCATAGCGAGAAATCTGCACACGTTTCGCCGCCAAAACGGTTATAATACTTCACAAACGGCCCCAACCACCAACTTCTAACTTCCAACTTCCAACTTCCAACACTTCCAACTTCCAGGAGGCCAAACCATGAAGTGGAGCAATCTGTTCGGCTTCGAGCACATGATTACGCCGTGGCTGATTCGCTTTTTGTACATCATCGCCGTGGTGCTCATCATTTTCGGCGGCCTGGCCGGCATTTGCATCGACACCATCGATGGCATCAGCAACGGTGATTTCATGACGGTCATCCTGGCCTTGATTGGCTACCCCATCGGCATCGTCGTGGCCGTGCTGCTCGTCCGCATCTACGCGGAGCTGCTCATGCTGGCCTTCCGCATCTACGAATCGCTGCACAGCATCGAACGCATGATGCGGGAGCGCCGGGCCGAATAAAGCGCGCGACGAGGTGAAAGAGGGCCGCGCTTCCCGTGCACGGCGCGGGCCGGATTTCACGACCCAACCGAGGGCGGCCCCACACCCCAAGCAGCGCCCAAACCAGGATCGCACTGCGGCCCCGCCTCCCTCGAGGCAACGAGAAAAAGAGCGGCGCACCGGTGAGGGTTCCGGTGCGCCGCGTCGCGGGCGAAGGTGGCCCGGCTCAGACGCCGGCCTTCTGGCGCTTTTTCTTGCGCTTCGGCCGGGTTTTGCCGTAAGAGCCGCGCCAGATTTTCCCGCGTCGGGTGCGCCGATCGCCTTTGCCCATGATGACACCTCCGCGTGGAATGCGACACGGCCATTATACCAGGCGTCGGCCTCAGGCCCGCCGCGGCCGCCAGCCGTGCTGCGGCACCCGCTTGCGTTCCACGGGCCAGGGGGCTAAGGTCACCCACTCACTGCCGCCTTGACGGCGCATCAGGCCCTCGAAGGCCCGGCGGGTGCTGTCATCCACGGGGATGTGGGTGATGACATACAGGGGCCCGCGGCTGGTCACTTCTTCCGACACCAGGGCCACATAACGCAGCGCCCCCAACTTGGGATGGCGCAAATCGTAAAAGCGGGTCGTATTGCCATCGCGCACTTGCTCCACCTCGGCCAGGGCCCAAAATTGGGTGAACAGGCGCTGCATCTCCGGGTCTTCGTGGGGGCTATCCATGAAGCGGTACATCAAATACTGCCAGTAAGGCCGGGAGCGATATTGCAGCGAGGAGCGGCGGAAGAACTGCACATCTGCCACCAACAGATTGCGCCAGTCCTCCTCCCGCCGGAACATCTGCCGGAAGCGAAAACGCGGGTGGAAGAGGAAATACAGCACATTGGCCAACATGCCGTTCTGGCCCTCGCGAATGGCCTGGATGATATGCTCATCGCCGTACAGGTTCAGCAAGGCCCGGTTGGCCGCCACCACATCGGTGAACACATCGGTAATCATCACCGGCAACGGCACACGGCGCACCGAGTGCAAGACGCGCTCCAACTCATGCTCGGGGGTGGGCGCGCCGGGATAGTGGTAGATGTGGTCGATGCTCACACCGTTGGCGGCCAGGAAAAACTCCCGCCGCTCTAAGCGGGTGAGGTGGAAAGTGTTGGCCAGGGTGACCAGCACCTGCTCATTCATGCAGCGCAATTCGCCGCGCTCCAAACGGCCAATGATGCCCCGCCGTTCGCCGTCGAAGCCGCACATCTGCTCCAGGTCGGCCTGGGTCACCGAGCGGCCGAGGCGGGTGGCCAGGGCGCGGCGCAGTTCGCGAATGAGCTTGCCAAATTCACTCCAATTCATCAACGACCTCCCCGGTCAAGATAGATGGGGCTGCAGCCAGCCCCAATCCCAAGATGAGCCACGAAAAGGATGGACATTCTTATGCGCTCTTCGGAGCCATTATACCAAAACATCCATCCAGAGCATTTGCAAAAGTTCAAAAACTTGCCCACAAAACCGGCGGCTTACAGCTGCAGAGATACGCTTTTGCGCGTGCCCAGAGAGTGATATTCCTATCTCAGCCGCGCCCGGCATGGGCCTTGGGCCCACACGGTTGAGCCCCTCGATTCGCCCGGTCCGGTCATGTCAGGGCGCGGCCAAGGTGAACGAAAACGCCCATCCCGCGCGGGCGAGATGGGCGTGGCAAGGGCCCTCAAATGCGACGCCGCCGCGGTCGCTGAAAATCCTTGGGGATAATCTGCTCCTTGTTCGGCCACGGTGCCAAGAAAACCCACCGTTCCTCCTCCGCGGCCTGGTCCAGCTGCTTGAACACCTGATAGGTATGGTCGTCTTGCGGCACATAGATGGTGATGTAGAGCGGCCCGTGGGCCGTGCCTTCCTCGCTCATCACTGCGATGTAATCTAAGGGGCCCCATTGGGGATGCCGCAAGCGGTAACGGCGGTTGGCGTTACCGTCCCAGTCGCGGCGCATTTCGGCCTGCAGCCAAAAGATGCGGAAGTTGGACCACAGCCGCGGGTCGTCGTTTTGGAAGCGATGCATGAGATAATCCCAATAAGGACGAATACGATAGCGCAGGCTCATGCGGCGAAAGGCCTGCACATTGGCCACGGCCAACCGAAACCAGTCGCCGGGCTCGGGGAAGAAGGATTCAAAGTGGAAATCGGGACGGAAGATGTAATAAATGAGATTGGGCACCACATCGGCGTACTGCCGCGCGCGCGTCAAGAGCTCCGCGGTCACCCCAAACAGGGCCAGGGCCCCGCGGTGACCAACCACCAAATCGGCATACGAATCCACAATGAAGGCCGGATATGGAAAATTACCCAGGTTGGACAACAGGATTTTCAATTCCTCCTCTGGAGAAGGTGCACCCGGATAGCGGTAAATCTCTTCGGTGGGCACACCGTTGGCCGCCAGAAAGAATTCCCGGCGCTCCAGCTGGGTGAGACGAAACGCGTTGGCCAGGGCGACCAAATGCTGCTGGTCCAGCCGTCGCATATCGCCCCGTTCGATGCGGCCCACCGTGCCCAACGGAAAACCACAACGACGGTCCAAATCCTCCTGCGTAATCTTACGCATTTCGGCTTCCGCCAGCTCAAACCGCAAATGTCGGATTAAAAGGCCAAACTCCCGCCAATCCATCGGTTTTCTCTCCTTTCATGTTACGATTTGCGTAAACGGGCCAAATTTGATTGATTTTAAAGAAAGATACGCGCGCGCTGTATCCCTGATTATAAACCAAAAGTTCGCCTTTCGACGCGTTTTCGGTATAATGAGTTTGACGAATTTGGTCGGGTGTCCATGCGGTGCCGCGTGGACAAAAAGGTAGATATTGCCCATGCGCCATTTCTCCCCTTACCGTCGGGCCGCAGCCCTGGCTTTGTTCAGCCTGCTGGTGGCCGTGGGCGCCGCGGTCACCGCCTTAGGCGGCTGGCACCTGGCCTTTTGGAACCGCATCTACCCCGGCGTGCGGGTGGCCCAGGTCGATTTGGGTGGCCTGACCCAAACGCAAGCCGCGGCCCGCTTACGCGCGGCCTTCCCCTACCCCGAAAACGCCCGCCTCACCCTCACCGCGGCCGGGCACACCTGGACCGTACGCCCCGCGGAAATCGGCTTTGCCATCGACGCCGTGGGCACCGCACAAGACGCCTGGCAGGTGGGGCGGCGGGGGACCTGGCTCCAACGCCAGGCTGCCCTCTGGCGCGCCTGGCGGCACGGCGCGGAAATTCCCCTGCGCACGGTGTTCAGCCAGGCCTGGGCCGCGGCCTTCCTCCAGGCCCAGGTCGCGCCCGTGGTGGAACGCGCACCCCAAGACGCGCGCCTGTGGCTGGACGGCGCCCAGGTGCACGCCCAGCCCGGTCGCACCGGCGTGCGCATCGACTTCGACGCCACCCTGGCGACCCTGGCCCGCCACCTGGCCCGCCTCGACACCGGCCCCGTGGCCGTGGTGTTGCGCGAAGTTCCCCCCCGCATTCCTTCCCCTGAGCCGGCGGCCAGCCGCCTGCGGGCCCTGCTGGCCCAGCCCCTGACCCTGCAGCTGCCCGCGGAAGACCGCCAGCCCACCGGGCCGTGGGCCTTTTCCCCCCAACAGGTGGCCGCCACCCTGCGGGTCGAGCCCGGCCCCGATGGCCAGCTGCACATCCGCCTGAACCGGGACGCCTGGCGGCCCGTGCTGGAGGACCTGGCCGCGCAGCTGGCCCAAAGCCCCGTCAACGCGCGCTTCACCTTCGACGAAACCCGCGGGGAGCTGGTTTTGCTGGAACCCGCGGTGTGGGGCCGGGCCCTGGATGTCGACGCTTCGTTGGACGCCCTGGAGGCCGCAGTGGCCGAGGGGCGCAACCAGGTCACCCTGGCCGTGACCTACACCCCGCCCGCGGTCACCGACGACGCCACCGCGGCCGAACTGGGCATCACCGCGCTGGTGGCCGAGCATACCACCTACTTCTACGGCTCCAGCCCCGAGCGCATCCACAACATCCAGGTCGCCGCGTCCCGCTTCCACGGCTATCTGGTCGCGCCCGGCGAGGTCTTCTCCATGGCCCGGGTGCTGGGCGATGTCAGCCTCGACAACGGCTACGCGGAATCCCTCATCATCTACGGCAACCGCACCATTCGCGGCGTGGGCGGCGGCGTGTGCCAGGTGAGCACCACCCTTTTCCGCACCGTGTTCTTCGCCGGTTACCCCATCGTCGAACGCCACCCCCACGCCTACCGGGTGCTCTACTACGAGCAAACCGCCAGCGGCCGCATCGACACCCGCCTGGCCGGGCTGGACGCTACCGTCTATGTACCTTTGGTGGACTTCAAATTCAAGAACGACACGCCCTACTGGATTTTGATGGAAGTGGAAGTCAACGCGCCGGCCCGCTACATCACCTGGCGGCTGTATTCCACCCCCGACGGCCGCCGGGTCGTGTGGGACACCACCGGCCTGCAAGACAAAGAGGACCCGCCCGAACCCCTTTATGTGGAAAACCCGGCCCTGGCCAAAGGCGAAATCAAGCAGGTGGATTGGGCCGTGGAAGGCGCGCGGGTGACGGTGCTGCGGGAAGTGTACCGCGACGGCGAGCTGCTCTATCGCGACACTTTCACCACCCATTACCGCCCCTGGCGCGCGGTGTGTGAATATGGCCCCGGCACGCCCGGCATGCCCCCCGAAAACCCCGACCCCGACCACCCCTGCCGCCCCGACCCCGGCGATTGACCCCGCGCCCAACCGCCAACTTCCATCCACCAACCACCAACTTCTATCCACCAACCACCAACTTCTACCCACCAACCACTAACTTCCAGTATAATACCCCTCATGCGAAACACAAACCGAAACTTCCCCTTCCTTCTTGTGGTGCTGGCCGCGCTGTGGCTGGCGCTCAGCGGGCATGGCGGGGGAACCCCGCAGGTGGTGGACCAGCCCGTTGGCGACGACGCCCTGGTGACGGTTTGGACCGAGCCCGACGAACCCCGGGTCGGCGACGAGGTGCACATCACCGTGGCCCTCTACCGCGCGGTCGAAGGCCACGACGAGCCCATCGACCAGGCCCAGGTGCAGGTGCGGCTCAAGGGGCCGTCCGGGGCCACGCCCCGCCTGCTGCCGGCGGAGTTTGTGCCCGGCCCGCCGCCCCTATATGCAGTCGATACCACCCTCGACCGGCCCGGCCCCTGGCAGGTGGAAGTACTCGTCACCACGGCCAACGCGCAGGGCCAGGTGAGCTTCGAGCTGCAGGTTGCGCCGGCCGACCGGGCCCCGCGCTGGCTGCCGTGGGCCGCGCTGGGGCTGCTGGCCGTGCTGGCAGTCTTTGCCTGGCGTCGTCGCGCGTCGTAAAGCCATGACACCGCGTCGCCCCTGGCAGCGCATTGCGGTGTGGCTGCTCGTGGCCGCGGCCTCGCTGGTCATGGTGCGGCTGGGGTTCTGGCAGCTGGACCGCCTGCGGCAGCGGCGGGCCCAAAACCGCGCCGTGCTCCAGCGCTGGAATGCCCCCTGGGTGGACCTCAACCGTATGCCCTGGCCGACGGACCCGCACGATTGGGACCTGCGCGCGGCCGAGGCCCAGGGGGAATTCCTCCCCCAATGGGCCTTCGCGGTCAAAAACCGGGTGTTCCAGGGCCAAACCGGCCTGCATCTGGTCGCGCCCCTGCGCCTGGAAGACCGTCCGGGGCAGGCCGTGCTGGTGGTGCTGGGTTGGCTGCCCATGGAATACACCGACCCGAACCGCTGGCAGGCCTTCATCCCCCGGGGGGAGGTGACGGTGCGGGGCCGCCTGTTTTGGCCGGACGAAGAAGCCCCGCCCCCCACGCCCGGCGCCGCGTTCCCCCGGCTGTGGTATCGGCTGGTGCCCCAGGCCGTGCAGCCCTACCTGCCGCGCCAGATGCGCCTCGCGGGGTGGTATTTGGTGTGGGAACCCGAGCCAGGCCGCGCGCCCCAGGACCTGCCCCGCCGGGAACGCCTGACCTTGACGCTGAGCGAAGGGCCGCATCTGGGCTACGCGGTGCAATGGTTCGCCTTTGCCGCGCTGCTTCCCGTTTTGGTGTGGAAGTGGAACCGCGGCTGAACAACAGCAGTCAGCGGTCAGCAGGCAGCAAGCACGCCCCCGCCAACTTCCAACCACCAACCAACCACCAACTTCCAACTGCCAACTGCCAACTTCCAACCACCAACCTCGCCCCCGGCATGGGGCGCGATTGGTATAATACCTCTCCAGGAGGTGCCCCATGCCCGAGCCTATCGTCGACAACCCCCTACGCACCCGCGCCGAAACCCGCCGTCGGCTGGGCCTGCTGCTGGCTTTGCTGGGCACCGGCGTGCAAACCGTGGGCCTGCGCCCCGACTGGTTTGGCCTGGCCCGGGCCGAGGCCATCGGCCTGCTGCAACTGCTGGTCTTCATCAGCGGCTTGGGATTGGCGGTCTTCGGCGGCTGGCTGCACATCGCGGCCCGCTGGAACGGCACTTCCCCCATGCCCTTCGTGGCCGATGTGGGCCTGCGTCTGGCCTTCACCGGCTACCTGCTCACCGCCATCGCCGCGCTGGCCGACATTTTGGGCTTCGGTTCCCACCCCAACCCCAGCGAGGCCTACTTTGGCCCCTGGCAGGCCGCGGGCATCTTGCTGGGCGAAGGGCTCATCCTGGTCGGCTTCCTCATGGCCTGGCCCCGCCGCGCATCTTCCCCCACCCCGGAGGCAACGGCATGACCGCTTCCAACACCGACCTGGTCACCCGTAGTGTGAACACCCTGCGCTTTTTGGCCGCGGACATGGTGGAACAGGCCCGCTCGGGCCACCCCGGCCTGCCTATGGGCGCCGCAGCCATGGCGTACGCGCTGTGGATGCGCCACCTGCGCCACAACCCCGCCAACCCCCAATGGCCCAACCGGGACCGCTTCATCCTCTCGGGTGGGCACGGCAGCGCGCTGCTCTACGCGCTGCTGCACCTCACAGGCTACGATTTGCCCTTAGAGGAACTGCGCCGCTTTCGGCAGTGGGGCAGCCGCACCCCCGGCCACCCCGAATATGGCCTCACCCCCGGGGTGGAAGTGACCACCGGCCCCTTGGGCCAGGGCTTCGCCACCGGCGTGGGCATGGCCATGGCCCAGGCTCACCTGGCCGCGCGATTCAACCGGCCCGGCTTCCCCATCTTCGACCATTGGGTTTACGCCCTGGTCACCGACGGCGACCTGATGGAAGGCATTAGCCACGAGGCCGCCTCGCTGGCCGGGCACCTGCGCCTGGGACGCCTGATTTATCTTTACGACGCCAACCGCATCACCATCGACGGCCCCACGGACCTGGCCTTCACCGAGGATGTGGCCCGCCGCTTCGAGGCCTATGGCTGGCATGTGCTGCCCGAGGTGGACGGTCTGGATGTGGACGCGGTGGACGCGGCCATCGCGCAGGCCAAGGCCGACCCCCGGCCCAGCCTGATTGTATGCCGCACGGTCATCGGCTACGGCGCGCCCCACAAGCAAGGCACCGCGGCCGCGCACGGCGCGCCCTTGGGCCCCGAGGAATTGCGCGCGGCCAAGGAAGCCCTGGGTTGGCCCACCGAGCCCATGTTCTACATCCCCGACGATGTGCGGGCGCACTTTCGCACCAGTTTGGAACGCGGCCGCCAGGCCCAGGCCCAATGGCAGGCCCTGTGGCAGGCCTACCGCCAGGCCTACCCCGATTTGGCCGCGGAGCTGGAGCGCCGCTGGGCCGGCCGGCTACCCGACGGGTGGGATGCGGACCTGCCCACCTTCCCCCCGGACCCCAAGGGCCTGGCCACCCGGGCCGCTTCGGGTAAAGCCCTCAACGCGCTGGCCCGCCGGGTGCCCGAGCTCATCGGCGGCTCCGCGGACCTCACTCCGTCGAACAAGACCTACCTGGCCGAACAAGGGGATTTCAGCGCCCAGAACCCGGCCGGGCGCAATGTGCACTTTGGCGTGCGGGAACACGCCATGGCTGCGGCGGCCAACGGCCTGGCCCTCTATCGCGGCCTGCGGCCTTTCGTGGCGACTTTCCTGGTCTTTTCCGACTACCTGCGGCCCGCGCTGCGCCTGAGCGCGCTCATGGGCACGCCGGTGGTGTATGTGTTCACCCACGACAGCCTGGCCGTGGGCGAAGACGGCCCCACCCACCAGCCCGTGGAACACCTGGCCGCGCTGCGGGCCATGCCCAATCTGGTGGTGCTGCGCCCGGCCGACGCCAACGAAACGGTGGAAGCCTGGCGCGTGGCCTTGGAGCACACCGCCGGCCCCGTGGCCCTCGTCCTCACCCGCCAGGCCGTGCCCACCCTGGACCGGACGCGCTACGCGCCGGCCGCGGGGCTGCGCCGGGGCGCGTATGTGCTGGCCGACCTGGGCCCCCAGCCGTCCCGGGTCATCCTCATGGCCTCGGGCTCCGAAGTGGCCCTGGTGGTGGCCGCGGCCGAACGCCTGGCCGCCGAGGGCGTGGGCGTGCGGGTGGTCTCCTTCCCCAGCTGGGAGCTCTTCGCCCGCCAGGAGGTCGCATATCGCGAAGCCGTGCTGCCGCGCCACATCACCGCCCGGGTGGCCGTGGAAGCCGGGGTGCCCCAGGGCTGGGAGCGCTGGGTGGGGCCCCGGGGGCGCATCTTGGGCGTGCAGCGCTTTGGCGCCTCGGCCCCCGGCGCGGAGGTCATGGCCCATTACGGCTTCACCGTACAGCGGGTGGTGGAACTGGCCCACGAGGCCCTGGCCGCGCAGGCCGCGGCGTAGCCCAACCCCACGACCAGGCAACCTGGCGGCCCCCCGGCCCGGAGCAGCAGGCATGAACCCTATTCCCTGGCGACGCATCCTCGAGTGGGTGAAAGGCTTTCTTTACGGCTTGCTGCTGTACGACTTCGAAAAGACCTTTCGCAAGCAGCGGGCCGAGCTGGAAGACCTGTTCATGTTCATCACCTTTGGCGACATGCTGGGCCTGCCCGTGCTGCCGCCTTACTACACCCTGCGCCTGTTGCCCTTCGTGGTGCCCCACATCCACCGCTGGAAGCGCCGCACCCTGCGCGAGCGGGACCTGACCGAGCTGGTCGCGGACCTGGATTGAGCCCGACCCACGGGGCGCCCCGCGCCCCTTCCTTCCAACCAACAGGAGGTACCCATGGACCTGCAACTGCACGGCAAACGCATTCTGGTCACTGGCGCGAGCCGGGGCCTGGGCTACGCGGTGGCCCAGGTGCTGGCCCAGGAAGGCGCGCGGCTGGCCATCAACGCCCGCCACGCCGAAACCATCGCCGAAGCTGCGGCCCGCTTGCGCGCGGCCACCGGGGCCGAAGTGCACCCCATCCCCGGCGATGTGAGCCAGGCCCCCGACGCGACCGCAGTGGTGGAACAGGCCCAGGACGCGCTGGGCGGCCTCGACGGCCTGGTGACCAACGCCGGCGGCCCGCCCCCCGGTCGCTTCGAGGATTTCGACGACGCCACCTGGTTCCGGGCTTTCGAGCTGGCCTTTCTCTTCCATGTGCGCCTCATTCGGGCCGCGCTGCCGGCCCTGCGGGCCTCGGACCTGGGCAGCGTGGTGGCCATTACTTCCATCTCGGCCAAGCAGCCCATTCAAAACCTGGTGCTTTCCAACACCATGCGCGCCGCGGCCGTGGCCCTCATCAAAACCTTAGCCCTGGAACTGGGCCCCGAAGGCCTGCGCTTCAACGCGGTGCTGCCCGGCTGGACCCGCACCGAACGGGTGACCGAGCTGCTGGCCTACCGGGCCCAACAAAAGGGCACCACCGTGGAAGACGAAATGGCCGCCCAGGCCCGGGCCAGCGCTTTAGGCCGCATGGGCGAGCCCGAAGAACTGGGCCGCGCGGTGGCCTTTTTGCTCTCCCCCGCCGCAGCGTACCTCACCGGCGTGCTGCTGCCCGTGGAAGGCGGCTCCTACAAAGGCCTGTGTTAGCCCTGGAGTCCCCATGGCGCAACGCCCCACCGCCCCTATGACCGACCCCGATTGGCCCGTGCGGGTCATTCGCAGCCCCCGGCGGCGCAAAACGGCCCAGGCCCGGCTGGTCGATGGCGTGCTGGAAATCCGCATCCCGGCCGACTTCCCGGACGAGCGCCTGCAGGCCCTCATCGACGACCTCAAAGCCAAAATGCGCCGCCGCCAGCAGCGCGCGCAGCTTTCCGACGCCGACCTGGAGCGCCGGGCCCGGGAGCTCAACCGCCGCTACTTCGACGGCCAACTGCGCTGGAAATCCATTCGCTGGAGCACCCGACAACGCAAGCGCTTCGGTTCCTGCACCCCGGCCCGGGGCACCATTCGCATC
This sequence comes from Anaerolineales bacterium, assembly GCA_026985995.1. Lineage (GTDB taxonomy): Bacteria > Chloroflexota > Anaerolineae > Anaerolineales > DRMV01 > JAADEN01. The sequence continues at coordinate 2,250 of JALSPJ010000067.1, read as the reverse complement.
GCCGCGCGGCTGCAAAACGCGCCCCGTTGGGTGCTCGATTATGTGCTCATGCACGAACTGGCGCACCTGGTGGAACCCAATCACAGCCCCGCGTTTTGGGCCCTGGTCAACCGCTACCCCCTGACCGAGCGGGCCCGGGGGTATCTCATGGCCTTGGGGATGGAAGACGACCCCACGGCTTAGTGCCACAAAGGGCCGTAAGGATGCTCGGGCTGCAAGGGCCGACCCTGGGCAAAGCGCGCCAGGCCAAAAGCCCGCAGGTCCACCAGGCGCGGCTGCCCGTCCAGCAGCCATTCGGTGAGCGCGCGGCCCACCGCGGGGGCAATCTTGAACCCCGTACCGCTGTGCCCCACATTGAGCCACAAGCCCTCGGGGCCCGCAGGGCCGATGATGGCCCGCTGGTCCGGCGAGAGGCCATCGTACCCCCGATGCGCGCTGTGCAGCGCGCCTTCCGCCAGCAGGGGAACCCGGCGCACCACATGCTCGATGGCCCGTTCCACAAACCCCGGATGCGGATAATCCGTCGGGCTGTCGGGGTCTTCGCCGATGGGATTGCCCACCTCCAGGCCCACCAGGGTCAGGTTCCCCTGCTCGGGCCGAAAATACATCTCATTCGCGTCGTCGATAACCGTCAAATCCGCGGGGAACCAGCGTACCCCGGCCGGCCGCTGCACGAACATGACATCGTGGCTCCAGGTGGTGAGGGGCAGGTCGAGGCCGACCGTGGCCGCCAGCCGTGGGGCCCACGCGCCCGCGGCCAGCACCACCACCTCGGCCTGGTGGGTGGAACCGTCGACCAGGCGCACCCCGCGCATGCGGCTGCCGTCGGGCGTGGTGAGCAGGGCCTGCACCGGGGCCCCGGTGCGCAGCAAGGCCCCGCGAGCCCGGGCGGCCTGCAGAAAACCTTGCGCGGTGGCCGGCGGGTCCGCGTAGCCCGATTCGGGCTCATAGGCCGCCACGCGAAAATCGTCGGTGGTGAGATAAGGCGCCAGCCGGCGCACATCGTCCGCGGTGAGCAGCCAGGTAGGAATGCCCACTTGCTGCAACATGCGCACATTGGCCCGCAGCGCGGCTTCGTATTGGGGGCCCACCACCCGCAAAAAACCCGTGCGCACGAAGCCGCAATCGCCAAAGCCCACCAGCTCGTTCCAGTGCCGAAAATAGGGGAAGGAATGCCACACCAGCTCGGCCTCCAGACGCAGCGCGTAATGCATACGCACCAGGCCGCTGGAACGGCCCGTGGCCCCGGCCGCGACCGAGGCCCGCTCGAGCACCAAAGGCCGCACCCCTCGCTGGGCAAGATGAAAGGCCAGGCTCGCGCCATGCACCCCAGCGCCCACGATGATGAGGTCATAAGTCGCCATGGGAACCCTCCCGAGGAGTGCCGCGGGCTCGGGCTCAACCCTCCGCCGGAGGGCCGTCCATCAAGCGCGCGTGCAAAATGCGCAGCGCCTCATGCATCAAGGCCTGCTCGTCGGGCGAAAGGTCGGTGATGAGCTGCGCTAACCAGGCCTGCTGGTGGCGGCTGGCCTCGTCCAACAGGCGGCGCCCCGCGGGCGTGAGCACAATGGAGCGACTGCGGCGGTCGTGAGGATTGGCCTGCCGCTCGATGAGGCCGTGTTCCACCAGGCGGTCCAGCAGCTGACTGGCTGCCGCGTTGGTCACCCCCATACGCTGGGCAATGTCCGAAACCGTACACGGGCCGCGAAACTGCACCTGACGCAGGACCAGCAGTTGCCCCACCGAAAGGCCATGTTGGCGGGCGAATTGCCGCGTGACTTGCATCCAACGATGCATGATACGGCCCAACACGCGGCCCAACATTTGGCTGAGCGTAGAAGCGTCGTGGTTCATGCCTGCATGGTAAAGCACCCCGCCGGGATTGTCAAGGAAAGCGGGGCCGGGGGATAAAAAGAGCAGCGAGCGGCCAGCAGGGAGCAGGGAACGCGGCAGGGGCGACCCCGCTGAGCGCCCGCCGCGGTCGGGGCGCAGCGTGCTGCGCCCAGGGGGATGCAACCGCGGATGCGCGCGGATGAACGCGGATGAACGACAGCAGTCAGCGGTCAGCAGGGAGCGCGGTAGGGGCGCCCGGGAAGGGAGCCGCGGATACACGCGGATAACCGCGGATAAAAAAAGAAGAAACCACGGATGCGCACGGATGGACACGGAAAAAACACACCCCCGCCATCTTCCAACTTCCAACCCCCAACTTCCAACCTCCAACTTCCAACCCCCAACTTCCAACCCCCA
>JALSPJ010000066.1 GCA_026985995.1 Anaerolineales bacterium | reverse complement strand
GGTTCCGCCGAGGCGCAGGGGGTGCGGCTCGACCCGGGCCAGCGCGTGCACGCCGCCCAGGGCCACGAAAGTGCGGTCCGCGTCCGATGCTTCCCAGGCCGCGAAATGCAAGGGCCGGTCGCGCCACGCGCCTTCGGGCGGGGGAACCGGCCCCCGGGCCGTGCTCAGGGTGACGAACAGCTCCCAGGTCTCGCCCTGGATGCGGGGGTCCGGCGTCCAGCGCACTTCCAGCACTTCGGGGGGCAGCGCGCCCAGGGGCTGGTCGTGGCCGTCGGTCGCGGGGCGAAAGAGCACATCGTTGCCCATGGCCTCGCTTGGGGCCGCGAGGTGGTTGAGCCAGCGCAGGGTCCAGGGGTTGAGGCCGTGCCGCGCGGCCAGCTCCAGCAGGCTTTCGTTGGGCGCCAGCTGCACCCGGGCCAGCGCGGGCCAGCGGTGGGGCCCTTCGCCGTCGCCCACCACCGTGACCGGCCGGCCGGCGTAGAGCTGATAGGGCGAGGCCAGGCGGTTGAGCCGGGCGAATTCCTCGGGCGGCAGGCGATAACGGCGGGCCAGACTGCGCCAGTCCTCGCCAAAGGGCGTTTCGATGGTGTGCAAATAGCCTTCCACCTGAGCCAGGCCGGGCAGCACCAGCTCCCGGCCGGGGAAGAGCACATCCTCGGGCCCTAAGCCGTTGGCCTGCATCAGCAGGTCCAGGTCCAGGCCAAAACGGGCGGCGATGCCGTAGAGGGTGTCGCCGGGCTGCACCACATAGCGGGGCCCGAGCACGGGCGTGGGGGAAGGGACGGGGGCCGGGGCCGTGGCGGAAGGCGTGGGCGTTTGCGCCTGCAGCCCGGCCGCCGCGGAGCCGGTTCCCCAAAACCCCAAGGCGAGCAGCAACACCAGCAGGGCCAACCCAAAGGGGAAGGGACGATTATGCGCGTTGCCAGTCAATCTGGTCTCCCTCGGCGAAGTCGGTGAGGCGCTGGGGGTGCAGTTCCAGCACGAAGCGGGCCGGGGCCTTGGGCACCAGCACCGAGCGCCAGGCCCGGGCCAGACGCACATCCACCACCCGCCGGCGGTCGTCGAGCCACACCACGGCCAGGTCGAAGCGCATGCCGAACATGTGGATGGCCGTATCCCAACGGCCGGCCCGGGGCCAGACGAAGAGCAGCCCCTGGTCGGGCGGCAGCGCGGCGCGACCCATGAGGCCCCAAAAGCGGCACCACCAGGTGGCGCACAGGGTCGCCCACAGGGGTGTGGGTAGGGCACGGGTGCGGTTGACGATGCGGTAGCGGACTGCCATGGTGGGCATTATACCGCGAGTGGTATAATGGGAAGGCGCGCATTTCCGCGCTGGAGCGAGGTGTCATGGATGGGAAACTGACCGAACAACCCTGGTTTTGGGCCGCGCTGGGCAGCCTGGCCGGGCTGGTGGTGGTGGCCTTAGGCTTTGGCCTGTGGTGGTGGAACCGCCCCGCGACCGGGGGCGTGACCATGCCCACTTTGGAAGTGCCGGCCACTTTCCGGGCGCCCACGGCCACGGCCACCCCTGAGCCCACCAGCACGCCCCTGCCGCCGGGCACGCCCACGCCCACTTTCACCCCCTCGCCCACACCTACGCCCGAGCCCTTGTGCGGCGGCCCGCCCGAGATGCGCATTTTGGTGGTGGGCGGGCGCAACGGCCCGCAGGAAAATTCGGATGTGGTGCGGGTGGTGGTGGTCGATTTCGTCAAGCCCGAGGTGCGGGTCGTGCCCTTCCCGCGGGATTTGCTGGTGGAGCTGCCCGAGGACTTCGTGCAAAAGACCGGCTACGGCTCGCCGGTGAAGCTGGCGTCGGTGAACCTGGTGGGCAGTCCCTACATGGTGGCCGGCGCGCAACGGGGCGACGGCGCGGTGCTGGTGGCCCGGGTGCTGGCCCAAAACTTCGGCGTGACGACGGACCACTACACGGCCATTGGCGCGCTGCTGGTCGACAACTTCATCAACGCCATCGGCGGCATCACCATTTATATTCCCACCGAAATCAACGACCCCAAGAACGGCGCGTACTTCAAGCCCGGCTATCAGCGTTTGGACGGCCACGACGCGGTGCTGTTCGCCCGCATTCGTAACGATGTGGGCGACCTGGGCCGCATCGAGCGCCAAACCGTGGTGGCCAAGGCCATTTTGCAAAAACTGCTGAGCCCGTCGATTTTGCCCCAGGTGCCGGACCTGGTCAATTATTTCTTCAATGTACGCTACGATTTGATTACCGATTTGACGCCCGACGACCTGAGCAAGTTCTATTGCCTGGCGCAACACATGAGTGAAGAGCAGATTCTGTTCTACTCGGCCCCCAAGGACCTGTTGACCTTAGATGTGCGGCCGATTTATATTGGGGGCGCGCAGATTTACTCATCGGTGCTGATTTGGGACCAGCGCTTCGTGGATTGGGCCCATCAGGCCCTCAACGGCGAAGTGCAGCCGTAAAACAGCGCGGGGTGGGTCACGGCCCACCCCGTTTCCCATTTTCGCTTCAGGAGGCAAACCATGGCGCCTTATATCGAAAGTGTGCACGCGCGCGAAATTTTGGATTCCCGCGGCAACCCCACGGTGGAAGTGGAAGTGCGCTTGGACACCGGCCATGTGGGCCGCGCCGCGGTGCCCTCGGGCGCGTCCACGGGCGTGCACGAAGCGGTGGAATTGCGCGACCAGGACCCGGCCCGCTATCGGGGCAAAGGCGTGTTGCAGGCGGTGGAAAATGTGCGCGGGCCCATCGCGGAGGCCATCGTGGGCTTCGACGCCACCCGCCAGCGGGAGCTGGACCAGCTGCTCATCGGCTTAGACGGCACGCCCAACAAGGGACGCCTGGGCGCGAACGCGATTTTGGGCGTGAGCCTGGCTGTGGCCAAGGCCGCGGCCCAGGCCGTGGGCCTTCCGCTGTATCGTTACCTGGGCGGGCCCAACGCGCATGTGCTGCCCACGCCCATGATGAACATCCTCAACGGCGGCGCGCACACGGGCTGGCAGGGTGTGGACATGCAGGAGTTCATGGTCATGCCCTGGGCCGCGCCGTCCTTTGCCGAAGCCCTGCGCTGGGGCGCGGAGATTTACCACGCGCTCAAAGATGTGCTCAAGGCCCGGGGCTACATCACCCTGGTGGGCGACGAAGGGGGCTTCGCGCCGCCCCTCAAGGCCAACGAAGAAGCCCTGGAAGTCATCCTGGAGGCCATCACCCGGGCCGGCTATCGCCCCGGCGAGCAGGTGGTGCTGGCCCTGGACCCAGCGGCCTCGGAGCTCTACGACCCCGAGACCCGGCGCTATCACCTGCGCAAGGAGGGCAAGCGCCTGACCGCGGAGGAAATGGTGGCCTTTTGGCAGCGTTGGGTGGAGCACTATCCCATCGTGTCCATCGAAGACGGCATGGCCGAAGACGATTGGGAAGGCTGGGTCCTGCTCACCCAGGCCTTGGGGCAGCGCATCCAGCTGGTGGGTGACGACCTGCTGGTGACCAACCCGGCCCGGGTGGAAGCGGCCATGCGCCGCGGCGTGGCCAACGCGCTGCTGGTCAAGGTCAACCAGATTGGCACCCTGAGCGAGACCTACGACGCGGTGAGCCTGTGCCAGCGTCACGGCTGGGGCACGGTTGTTTCCCACCGCTCGGGGGAAACGGAAGACACCACCATCGCCGACCTGGCCGTGGCCTGGAACATGGGCCAAATCAAGACCGGCGCGCCGGCCCGCTCGGACCGCACGGCCAAATACAACCGGCTGCTGCGCATCGAAGAGGAACTGGGCGCGGAGGCGGTGTTCGCGGGGCCGCAGTTCGTGGCCGCGGCCGCCGGCGGCGCTGGTTGACGAGGCTGCTGGCCGCCGCGAAGGGGCCAGGGCCGCGCGCAGCCCCTTTTGCCTTGTGAACCCCTATAAACACATGGGTGACACATGTATGCAGACATGAGTAACAGTTGAGCACCCTTGGCGACCGGGTAAGATGGGGTGAGCCATCCCCATCTTGTTGGAGGTCGTCATGCCGTGGCAGGAGGTCACCGTGAGTGCGCAACGTTTGGCCTTTGTCCAGGAAGCCTTACGCGG
>JALSPJ010000065.1 GCA_026985995.1 Anaerolineales bacterium | reverse complement strand
GGACCGGCTGGTCATGCTGCTGGCCGACGAACCCAGCATCCGCGAGGTCATCGCCTTCCCCAAGAACCAGGCTGCGCGCGACCTGATGGCCGGCGCGCCCTCACCGGTGACCGAAGAGCAATTACGCGAGCTGCACATTCGGGTGGTGCTACCCGAAAAAGAGGAACCGCCCGCGGCCACGGGGTAAACCCGGGCGACCGCGCGCGGCGCGCTTCCCCCAGGAGAAACGGGTATGGAACTTACCTGGCTTGGCCACTACGCCTTTCGCCTTTCGCAGCGCGGCAAGGCCACGGTGCTCACCGACCCCTACGACCCTCAGGCCGTGGGGCTCAAGCCCATCAAAACCCGCGCCGAGGTGGTCACCATCAGCCGCAACACCCCGGAGCAGGGTTTCCGCAAAGGGCTGCGAGGGGTGAAGAAGGTGCTCGACCGCCCCGGCGAGTATGAAATTGGCGGCGTGTTCATCATCGGCGTGCAGGTGCGCGGGCCCAAGGGCAGCGACCCCTTAGACGACATGCGGGTGGTGTTTGCCCTGGACTACGAAGGACTGACCGTGGCCCACTTGGGCGGCCTGCACAAGGTTCCGGCCCAGGTGGAAATGGAAGCCCTGGGCCCGGTGCACATCGCCTTGTTGCCCATCGCCGGCGATGGGCTCAAACCCGCGCAGGCTGCCGAGGTGGTCAGTCTGCTGGAGCCCAACCTGGTGGTGCCCATGGGCTACGCGCCCACGGGCCGCGGCCGCCGCGCGCTGGAGCGGTTCCTCAAAGAAATGGGCGTCGAAGCGCCCAGCCCCCAGGAAAGCCTCAAAGTGAGCCCCTCGAGCCTGCCCAGTGAAACCCAGGTGGTGGTCTTGCAGCCCCGCTTGGGGTAGAATAGGCCCATCCCCGAGAGGAGTGCAGCCGTGGCCGTCAAATTGCTCATGACTTGGGATATTCAGCCGGGACGCGAGCAGGAATACTTCGAGTTCATCGTGCAGGAGTTCATCCCCACCTTAGAGCGCCTGGGGCTCAAAGCCGAAGACGCGTGGTTTACGGTTTATGGCGACTACCCGCAAATTCTGACCAGCGTGCTGGCCGAGGACCTGCCCTCGGTGCAGCGGGCGCTGCAGTCGCCCGAGTGGAAGCAGGTGGTCGAGCGGCTCCAGGAATATGTGCGCAACTTCGACTACAAAGTCGTCGAAGCCCGCCAGGGCTTCCAGCTCTGAGCCCGCAGGGGCCATGCCCAACACGCCCCCCTGGGTGCATGCCCTGCTCGAATGGTATGCGCGCCACGGCCGCCGTCTGCCGTGGCGCGCGGCGCGCCCCGACCCCTACGCGGTGTGGGTCTCGGAAATCATGCTGCAGCAAACCCGGGTCGAGACGGTGGAACCCTACTTTCGGCGCTGGATGGCGCGCTTTCCGACGGTGGCGCACCTGGCCCAGGCCGACGAGCAAGAGGTGCTGCGCCTGTGGGAGGGGCTGGGCTATTACCGCCGGGCCCGGCAGCTTTTGGCCGCGGCCCGGGAGGTGATGCGTCGCTTCGGGGGGCGCCTGCCCGCGGAGCCCGCCGCGCTGCGCACCCTGCCCGGCATCGGGCCCTACACGGCCGCGGCCATCGCCTCCATCGCCTTTGGCCGCGACGCGCTGGCCTTAGACGGCAACCTGCGCCGGGTGCTGGCCCGCTTCTTCGGCATCGACACGCCCATCGACACCCCCCAGGGCCAGCGGGAGCTGGAAGCCCGGGCCCACGGCCTGTGGCCCCCGGGCCGGGCCGGGGATTTCAACCAGGCCCTCATGGACCTGGGCGCGCTGGTGTGCACCCCCCGCGCGCCCCAATGCCCGGCCTGCCCCCTGCGGCCCTGGTGCGCGGCCTACGCCCAGGGTCGGGTCGCGACGCTGCCCCGCAAGCGGGCCCGCCAGGCCGTGCCTCACCACACCGTGGTCGCGGGGGTGGCCCGCCGGGGCGCCGCCGTGCTCCTGGCCCAACGCCCGGCCCACAAAATGCTCGGCGGTCTGTGGGAGTTCCCCGGGGGGAAAGTGGAGCCCGGCGAAGACCTGCCCACGGCCCTGCGCCGCGAGTGGCGAGAGGAACTGGGCGTGGACATCGCGGTGGGCGCGACCTTGGGCACCTTCCGCCATGCCTATACGCACTTCCGCATCACGCTGCACGCGCTGGAAGTGCGCATCCTGCACGGGGAACCCCAACCCCTGCAGGCCGCGGCCGTGCGTTGGGTTCCCATAACAGCGCTGGAAGACTACCCCATGGGCAAGGTGGACCGCCTCATCGCCCGCCAACTGCAGGCATGAAGCGCGGCCGCGCTATTCGCTTTCGTCCACCCGCGCGTGCAGCACTTGCAGCGGCGGCCCAGCGGTGGGGGAACCGTCGGCCGGCCAGGCGGGCAGGCTTTGCAACACCGCCAGCCCCTGCACCACCCGCCCCACCCGGGTGGCGCGGCCGTTCAGCGCCGGCCAGGGGGCCAGGGTGATGAAAAAGCGGCTGCTGTTGGTTCCCGGCCCCTCGTTGACCAGCCCCACCCACCCGGCCGCGTCGTAACGCATGGCCGGGCTCAATTCCAGGTCGAAGAAATACCCCGCGTGGCCATAGCCGGTTCCCGAAGGGTCGCCCCAATACACCGCGCGGCCCGGTTCCACCCGATAGACGGGCATGGCGTCGAACCAACCCTCCCGGGCCAGAAACACCAGGCTGTTGACGGCCTGAGGCGCGAGGCTGGGGTCCAGCAGCAGCGCCACGGGCCCGCGGTTGGTCTCGAAAGTGAGGCGATACACCCGGTTGGGGCGCAGCACCCAGGGCGGGCAGCGGTGGAACTGGCGCGCGGCCAGGAGTTCCAAGGCCACCACGGTGCGCAGCGCGTCGTAAGTGGGCGGGCCGGTGTAGGGCTGGCCGTTGACGAACAGCGCGGGCACCGCGCGCAAGCCGGCCTTGAGCCCCGCCTGCCACGCGGCCTGGGCCTGCGCGGCCAGTGCGGGGTCGTCCAGGTCGGCGGCAAAGGCTTGCGGGTCCAGGCCCAGCGCGGCGGCTGTGTCCAGCAGCCAGGCGCGAAACGCGTCGGGTGTGAGGTCGCGCCACTCGGCCTGGCGGGCGTAGAGGGCGTCGTGGAAAGGCCAAAACGCGGCCTGCCGGGCCGCGGCTTCCGCGGCCTGCACCGCGAGCAGGGCCTTATCGTTGTCTTCGGCCAGGGGGAAGTGGCGATAGACCACGGCCACGGCCTGGGGGCCAAAGGTGGCCTGCAAACGCTGCAGGCTTTGGGCCAACGCCGCACAGCCGGGGCACTGGAAATCGCCGTACATGAGCAGCACCACCGACGCGTCGGGCGCGCCGCGCAAGTGGTCCTGGGGCAGGAGGTAGGTGGAAGGGTCGGGCGTGGGCCGGGGCTGGGCCACCAGCCGGCAAGTCATGCGGGGCGGGGTGGGCGAAGGCGAAGGCCGCGGGCTGGGCGTCGGCGATGCCGCGGGCATGGCGGTGGGGGGCTGGCTGGCGCAGGCGGCCAAAAGCCAGCTCAGCCCCAACAGGCTCAACCAAAATGTGCGCTGGGCCATGCTGCTGCCCTCCACGAAAAGCAACAACCGCCCACGCAGGGGCGGTTGCCAGAGTTCAACATGCGCCGGGCGGGAGTTGAACCCGCACGCCCGAACGGGCACGTGCCCCTCAAGCACGCCTGTCTGCCAATTCCAGCACCGGCGCCTGTTGCGCCTCAATTATAGCGCAAGGCCGTGGCCTGTCAAGCCGCGAGATGCCTCTTGAAATGCTCCCCGCAATGCGCAATAATGAAGATGCAGGGACGCCAACTCAACCAGCAAAGAGGCTTGGGGCCAGGGCATCCTCATCTTGTGGAGGAGTACGCCATGGCCCTTTTCCGTATCCGCAAGAGGCTCGTGGGGTGGAGCATCGCCCTGCTCAGCGCTCTGCTGCTGGCCGCGTGCCAGGGTCGGGGTGCTGCGCCGGCCGCGGCCAACACCGAGGCCACTTTGCAAGCCCTGGTGGCCACCCAGATGGCCGCGCAAGCGCCCACGCCCGTACAGGCGTCTGGGCCAACAGCCGCGGTGCCCCCGGCCACA
>JALSPJ010000064.1 GCA_026985995.1 Anaerolineales bacterium | reverse complement strand
TAACCACCAACTCCCGACTTCCCAGAAAGCACCCCCACGCTGTTTTGACACGCAAAAAAGCCCCCTCCTCTACGCGGGGAGGGGGTTCGGGGGCTTCGCAACACAAGGGCTACGATGCGCGCCGCGCCATCATGGGCGGTGTGCCAAGCCCTTATGGGAACAAGGCCATGGCCGCCCATTGGCCCCAGCCGAACCAGGGCCCAAAGGCCACCCCGGCCACGACGACGAACACGGCCAGCGCAGCCAGGGCCCACACCACGGGCCGCGAAACCTGCAGCGGCTGGGCGTCGGCCGGCGGGTCGTATTCATAGGCCACCTTGAGCACCACCAGGTAGTAGTAAATGCCCACGATGGAGTTCAACACCGCGACCACGGCCAACCATTCCAGTTTGGCTTCCACCGCAGCCATGAACACCCACACCTTGGCCACGAAACCGGCGAAAGGCGGCACCCCGGCCAGGGAGAGGAACGCGGCCAGGGTCGCCAAAGTGAGCCACGGCGAGCGTTTATACAGCCCGGCCAGATGCGCCACCGCGGGCGAGCCCGTGTTGCGCTCCAGCACCGTCACCACGCCAAAGGCGGCCAAGTTGGTGAGCAAATACACCAGCAGGTAGAACACCACCGCAGTCAGGCCCAGCTTGGTGGCTGCCACCACCCCCATGAGGATGTACCCCGCGTGGCCGATGGAAGAATAGGCCAGCAGGCGTTTGAGGTCCGTTTGCGTCAGGGCCAGCAGGTTCCCCAGGGTCATGGTCGCCGCGGCCATGGCCGCCAGGGCCGCGCCCCACCAGGGCATGGTTCCCCCAGGGAAGGCCACCAGCGCCACCCGCACCAGCAGGGCAAAGCCCGCGGCCTTGGACGCGGTAGAGAGGAACGCGGCGATGGGCGTGGGCGCGCCCTGATACACATCGGGGGCCCAAAAGTGGAAGGGCACCGCGGCCACCTTGAAGGCGAAACCGGCCAGCACCACCATGAGCGCGGCCAGCACGGCCCAGCGGGGCGCCGCGGTCTCGCTCAGGCCCCGGGCCACGGCCTCAAATTCCACCGCACCGCCCGAAAAGCCATACAGCAGGCTCAAGCCATAGAGCATCACCCCCGAGGCCAGCGCGCCGAAAAGCAGATATTTGAACCCGGCCTCCACCGAATCCCGCCGACCGGTGAAAAAGCCGGCCAGCACATACAGGGGGATGGTCGCGGTCTCCATGGCCAGGAAGAGCATGATGAGGTCGTTGGCCATGGCCATGAGCATCATGCCCAGCACCGAGGCCAGCAGCAGCAAATAGAACGCGCCCCGGTCGCCCAGGCCGGGCAGGTCCATGGAAAAGAAGATGGTCAACCCCGCGGCCAGCAAGAACAACATGCGGAACACGAAGGACAGCGCGTCGTGCCGCAGGGTGTTGCCCCACACCGCGGCCCCGGCCGCGTTGGGCATCGCGACGCTCAGGCTCACGGCCAACACCACGGCCAGGCCCACCACCGTGAGCCAGCCCAACTTGCGCCCTTGCACCCAACCGGCCAGGTCGGCCACCAGCACCACGCCCATGAGCGCCAGAACCAGCAACTCCGGCAGCAGGGCGAGCAGCATTGCAGTGTTCAGCGCGCTCACTTTACGCACCTCCCAAAATCGTCAACACATAGTTGACGCCGGATTCAATCCAGGGCACCATCATGTGCGGGTACACGCCAATGCCGATGAGGAAGAACACCAGCACAATCAAGGCCACCCGGTCGAAGATGTTGATGTCGGGAATGTCGCGATATTCCTCGGGCAGGGGGCCGAAGAATACCTTATGCGCGACCCGCAACACATACGACGCGGTCACCACGATGGAAATCGCGGCCACAATGGCAATCCACGGCTTGTAGCGCCACACGCCCATGAAGATGGGGAACTCGGCGATGAAGCCCGAGAAGCCGGGCATGCCCATGGAGGTCAAACCGGCGACGATGAACGCCACCCCGGCCCAGGGCAGCTTCTTCATCATGCCGCCCAGGCTGGGGATGTGCCGGGTGTGAGTGCGGTCGTAAACCATGCCCACCACGGCAAAGAAGAGGGCCGTCATCACCCCGTGGGAGAACATTTGCACGCCCGAACCCAGCAACCCATCGTGGTTGAGGGTGGCGATGCCCATAATGACCAGGCCCATGTGCGACACCGACGAGAAACCGATGACATACTTGAAATCCTGCTGCACCGAGGCGATGAACGCGCCGTAGACCACATTGACCAGAGTGAGCAAGATAATCCACGGCAGGTGGAACTTGGCGCCTTCGGGCATGAGCATCACGCCCACCCGCAGCGCGGCGAACGCGCCCAGCTTCATCAGCACGCCGGCGTGGAACATGGACACCGCGGTGGGCGCGGCCACATGGCCGTCGGGGCTCCAGTTGTGCACCGGGAAGATGCCGCCCAGCACCGCGAAGCCGAAAAACACGATGGGGAACCAGAACTTCTGAAAGCCCACCGACAGGCCGGCCTTTTCCAGTTCCAACAGGTCAAAGGTCAAATAGCCCAGATTGTCCCGGGCCGCGAACACCATGGCCAAACCACCCACCAGGGCCAGCACCGAGCCCACCAGCAGGTAGAGGGTCAACTTCATGCCCGCGTATTCCCGGGTTTTCTCCCAGCCCCAAATGACGATGAGCAAATACATGGGGAAGACGGCCACCTCGTACATGAAGAACAAAGTGAACAGGTCCAACGCGGCGAACACGCCAAACACACCGGTGGCCAAAATGTAGAGCAGGCCGAAGAACTCCCGGGGGCGGTCGATGTTCCACGATACCAGCGTACCGGTGAAGATGACCACGCCGGTGAGCAAGATGAGGGGCGCGCTCAAGCCGTCCACGCCCACATGATAGGCGATGCCCAGGTCGGGCAGCCAGGGGTATTTTTCCACGAACTGATACCCCCCGGCCACGAAATCATAGGCCGCATACAGCCACGCGGAAAGCACGAAGGTGATGGTGGCCGTGACCAACGCCAGGCGGCGGATGGCATCGCGGCTGGCCTGAGGCCACAGCAGCATCACCGTACCGGCCACAATGGGCAGAAAAATGATGAGGGACAGCAGCGGAAGGTTCATCGCGCACCTCGTTCGTCAGGCAAGGCTTCGCGTCACCCGAGACGGCCAACGCGGGCGAGCGCCGCAGCGTTAGCCGCCTACGGCCCGGTTAATCACTTCCAACAACCACATGGGCCACACGCCCAAAACCAACATCAGCGCCATCAGCGGCAGCATGACCACCACTTCGCGCGCGGTCAAATCGGTCAAATGGTCGGCCAGCTCGGTCAGCGGGCCGAAGAGCACCTGCTTGATGCCCTTGAGAATATACGCACCGGTGATGAGCAGGCCCAGCATGCTCAGCGCGGTAAACAGGCTAAACACCGGCCACGCGCCCCGCACAATGAGAAATTCCGAGACGAAGCTGTTGAGCCCGGGCAGGCCCAAGGAAGCCATGGAAGTGAACACCAAAATGCCGGCATACACGGGAATATGGCCGAACAGGCCGCCGAATTTGGCCAGCTGCCGGGTGTGGGCCCGCTCGTAAATCGCGCCCACCAGGAAGAACATGCCCGCGGCCGTGAGGCCGTGGTTGAACATCTGCAGCACCGCGCCGTTGAGCGCGATGGTCGCGTGTTCGGTTCCTGCAGCCCAGGCCGCGGCCGCAATGGCCAGCACCACGAAGCCCATGTGATTGACCGACGAATAGGCCACCAGGCGCTTGAAGTCCTCCTGGCCCCAGGCCGCAAAAGCGCCGAAAATGATGGCCATCATGCCCATGAAGGCCAGCGCGCCGGCATAGGCCTTGGCCTGCTCGGGGTACAGCGGCAGCACGAAGCGCAAGAAGCCAAACGCGCCCAGTTTGAGCAGCACGCCGGCCAAAATCATGGAACCGGCGGTGGGCGCTTCGGTGTGGGCGTCGGGCAGCCAGGTGTGGAAAGGCCACACCGGCACCTTGAGCGCGAAAGCGATGGCGAAGGCCCAAAACGCCACGGCCTTCAAAGTGGCCGCGTCGAAACCCAGGATGGTGCCCGAGGCCGTGTTCCAACGCTCGACGACCGTGGGCAGGTC
>JALSPJ010000063.1 GCA_026985995.1 Anaerolineales bacterium | reverse complement strand
AGCATTTGCGGTATACTGAAAGCAGCCATCGCTTGTGCACCTCCTTGGTGGTTTGGTGTTTGCTTCTAAGGATGCACAAGCGGTGGCTTTATGTCAAGTGGCCCCACCGCTTAACTTGACGCGTATGGGGTTAGGGGGAGGGGTTTACAGGCATGCAACCGCGGATGCACAACAGCAGTCGGCAGCCAGCGGTCATCCCAGTAGGGGCGCGGCGCTGCGCCCTGGGGGATGAAGCCGCGGATGAACGCGGATAAACGCGGATAAAATGAAAAAACCATGGATGAACACGGAAAAACACGGAAGAAAGATAGCAAGAAGCAGTCAGCAGAGCGCAAACGCGGCCCCTGCCAACTTCCAACTTCCAACCACCAACTTCGCCCCTCCATCCCCCGCAACCCTTGACACCCGCCACCAAAAGGGGTATAACAGCGGCCATGATGGAGTACACGCACGCGCCGCGCGCGCCTCGTCGCCCTCGTCGTCCTAAGCAGCGCCCCCAACCGGGGTTGGGCGGGCGACGCGGCGCGTAAAAGGCCGACGAACGCTCTCGGAACGCCAGGCCCTTCCCCGGAAGGGCCTTTTTGTTTGCCTGCCCGCTTTTCATCCCACCCCCGAGGAGTTGCCCATGTCTCCCGAAAAACCTGCCGTCAAGAAAGTGGTGCTGGCCTATTCCGGCGGCCTCGACACTTCCATCATCGTCCCCTGGCTCAAGGAAAACTACGGCTGCGAAGTGGTCGCCTTCACCGCCGACCTGGGCCAGGGCGAGGAACTGGAGGGCCTGGAAGAGAAGGCCCTGGCCAGCGGCGCCAGCCAGTTCATCCTCAAAGACCTGCGGGAGGAATTCGCAGAAGAATACCTCTTCCGCTTGCTGCGCAGCGGCGCGGTGTATGAGCGCAAATACCTGCTGGGCACTTCCATCGCCCGGCCCCTCATCGCCAAATACCAGGTGGAAATTGCCCACCAGGTGGGCGCGGATGCGGTGGCCCACGGCGCCACGGGCAAGGGCAACGACCAGGTGCGCTTCGAGCTCACCTACATGGCCCTGGACCCCCGCCTCAAGGTCATCGCGCCCTGGCGGGAATGGCACATTCGCTCGCGCTTAGACGCGCTGGAATATGCCCGGGCCAAAGGCGTGCCGGTCACGGCCACCGAAAAGACCATCTACAGCCGCGACAGCAACCTGTGGCACCTCTCCCACGAGGGGGGGCCGCTGGAAGACCCGTGGCACGAACCCGACGAATCGGTATGGCTGCGCACCGTGTCACCCCTCAACGCGCCCGACGAACCCGAATATGTGGAAATCGAATTCGAAAGCGGCACACCCGTGGCCGTCAACGGCCAGCGCCTGAGCCCGGCCAAACTCATCGAATACCTCAACGCCTTGGGCAGCGCGCACGGCATCGGTCGGGTCGATATGGTGGAAAACCGCCTGGTGGGCATGAAATCCCGCGGGCTTTACGAAACCCCCGGCGGCACCATTCTGGCCGTGGCCCACAAAGAGCTGGAATCCCTGGTGCTGGACCACGCCACCATGCACTTCAAAGACCTGGTGGCCCTCAAATACGCGGAGCTGGTCTATCAGGGCCTGTGGTTCAGCCCCCTGCGGGAAGCCTTGGACGCGTTCATCGACAACACCCAGGGCCCGGTCACCGGCACCGTGCGCCTGAAGCTCTACAAGGGCAATGTCATCCCCGCGGGGCGCAAGAGCCCCTTCAGCCTCTACCGCGAAGACTTCGCCACTTTCGGCTACGACGATGTGTACGACCAGGCCGACGCGGCCGGGTTCATTCGGCTCTTCGGGCTGCCCCTCAAAGTGCGGGCGCTGAACAACCTGCCCGTGGCCGGTTTGAACCTGCCCAAGCCCGACTACTCGCGCTTCAAGCGCGACTGAGCACGGCTTTTGGGGGAAGGGCGGCTCGGGCCCGCGGGCGCCGCGTGGCCGCGGCCTTCCCCACCAGGAGGCGCCATGAGCAAGCCAAAGCCCAACGACGAGGGCCATACCCTGTGGGGCGGCCGCTTCAGCAGCGGGCCAGACCCGGCCTTTTGGGCCCTGAACGCCTCGTTGCACATCGACCAGCGCCTGGCGCTGCACGATGTGCGGGGCACCGCGGCCTGGGTGCGGGCCCTGGCCCGGGCCGGCGTGCTCACCCCGCAGGAACGGGACGCGCTGCTGGCGGGGCTGGAGCGCATCGCAGACGAGTTTCGCGCCGGCGCCTTTGCCTTCACGGCCAGCGACGAAGATATCCACACCGCCATCGAGCGCCGGCTCAAAGAGCTGGTGGGCCCACCGGCCCTCAAGGTGCACACCGGCCGCAGCCGCAACGACCAGGTGGTCACCGCGTTTCGGCTGTGGCTGCGCGACGCCATAGACGCGCTGGACCGCCTGCTGCGCGACCTGCAAGCCGCGCTGCTGGAACGGGCCGAGGCCGACTTCCCCCATCTCATGCCTGGCTATACGCATTTGCAGCAGGCCCAACCCATCCTCCTCAGCCACTGGTGGCTGGCCCACTTCTGGCCCCTGCACCGCGACCGCCAGCGCCTGGCCCAACTGCGCACCCGGGTCGATGTGCTGCCCTTAGGCTCCGCCGCCCTGGCCGGCACCACCGTGCCCATCGACCGCACGGCCCTGGCCGCCGACCTGGGCTTTCGATCCCTTTCCCCCAACAGCTGGGACGCGGTCTCAAACCGCGACTTCGCGGCCGAGTTCCTCTTTTGGGCCGCGCTGCTGGGCGTGCACCTCAGCCGCCTGGCCGAGGGCGTCATCCTCTTCACCACCCGGGAGTTCGGATTCTTCACCCTCAGCGACGCGTTCAGCAGCGGTTCCAGTCTGATGCCCCAAAAGAAAAACCCCGACGGCTTCGAGCTGGCCCGGGGCAAAAGCGGCGCGCTGCTGGCCGCGCTCACGGGCCTGCTCACCACCCTCAAGGCCCTGCCCTCGGCCTACGACAAAGACCTGCAAGAAGACAAAGCGCCCGTCTTCCGGGCCTTCGACGAGCTGCGCGCGCTGCTGCCCGTGCTGGCCGGCAGCCTGCGCACCCTCACCGTGCACCCCGACCGCATGCAGGCCGCGCTGGACCCCGACACCTTAGCCACGGACCTGGCCGACTACCTGGTGGAAAAAGGCGTGCCTTTCCGCGAGGCGCACCACATCGTGGGCCAGGTGGTGCAGCGCGCGGCGCGCCTGGGTCGGCCCATCACCCAGTGGGCGGTGGAAGATTTTCGGGCCGTGCACCCCGCGTTTGGCCCCGATGTGCACCAGGCCCTGGACCCGCAGCGTGCGGTGGCCCGCCGCGATGTGGTGGGCGGCACCGCACCCCAGCGGGTGCAGGCGCAAATGGCCGCCGCACGGCAGGCCCTCGACGACCCGCTTTCCCTCGTCCATCCCATCTCTCAGGAGGATTGAGCCATGTTGACCGTCACCTGCCCCGAGTGTGGTGCCGAATTCGAGCTGGAACCCGGCACCGAAGTCAACGAAATCGTCGTGTGCCCCGACTGCGGCGTGGACCTGGAAGTGGTTTCGCTGAACCCGCCGCAAGTGGAACTGGCCCCCATGGAAGAGGAGGATTGGGGGGAATAAGGTAGCCCCGGAAGGCCGGGGAGAGAAGCGTGCTGCATACGGGGCAGGGTGTGGCCGAGTGCGCCGCCCCTGCCCCCTGGCCCAAACCCAACTTCAGGAGGCCCACCATGAACCGACGACCCCGCATCGGCGTGATGTATTCCCGCGTGCGGGTGGAAGAAAAGTGGATTTTCGCCGCCTTAGAGCAGCGCGGGGTAGAATATGAGCGGCTGCACGACGGCCAGATTTTCTTCGACCTGGACAACCCCGAGCCCTGGCGGCGCTTCGACGCCATCTTGGCCCGCAACATCAGTTACACCCGGGGGCTGTACGCGCTGCGGGTGCTCAACGGCTGGGGCATTCCCACGGTGAACACCGCGCGCGTGGCCGAAATTTGCGGCGACAAGCTGAGCACCAGCGCCGCGCTGGCCCAGGCCGGCGTGCCCCAGCCCCGTACCCTGGTGGCCTTCACGCCCCAGGCCGCGCTGCAGGCCATGGAAGCGCTGGGCTACCCCGTGGTGCTCAAA
>JALSPJ010000062.1 GCA_026985995.1 Anaerolineales bacterium | reverse complement strand
GCCCGGCTGTGGGGGTTGCGCAGCTCCGCGGCAAAGGCCCGCCGTGACCACGGCCCGGCGAACGACGCGGCGCTGATGGCCGTCACCGCGTCCAAGTCTTCGCCGCGCATGGGGCGCACTATGGGCTGCAGGGCCAGGCGCGGCGGCCGGGCCTCAGGCGGGGATGGGGGTTTGGGTGCGGACATAGAACGGCACCAGGGTCGTGGGGTCATCCACATGGCCGCGCTGCCACGCGTGCCAGGCCAATTCGGCCAGCAGGCCCGGACGGCGGGTGCATTGGGCCGGGGTGCCCAGGCGAATATGGCGGTTTTTCGCCAAAATGGCCCGTTGCTCCGCGTCGAATTCGCCGCACACCCAGGTGGGTTCGGTCAGGCGTTGGCTGAGCTCCTGTGCGGTGAAGAGCTCGGGCCGGCTCTCGGCCCGCCACTGTTTGCCCCGGGTGCGATACCACGCGGCCGCGAAGCGCCCCCGGCCAATGGGCACGGTGGCCACCAGGGGCACGCCCGGCGTGGGGGGTAAGGCCGCGGCCACCACATCCAGCGTAAACACGCCCACCACGGGCAGGTGCCAGGCCAAGGCCAGGGCCTTGACCAGGGCCACGCCGGCCCGCAGGCCGCTGAACGCGCCCGGCCCAATGGCCACGCCCAAAGCCTTGGGTTTTTCCACCTGCACCCAGGCCAGCGCGCGGCGCACCATGGGGGCCAGCTCCGCGGTGTGCCGGCGGGCCGCGGGCCACAGCACTTCCACCACCACTTGCGCACCGTCATAGAGGGCAATGCCCGCGTGAAACGACGAAGTATCCACGGCCAGCAGCATGGTCAGCTCCCAAACAGATATTGGCGCAAGGTACGCAGCACTTTTTGAGCTCGTGGGCCCTGACCCTGAAACAGCAGGTGGCGTTTCAGGTCATCCACCCAGGTGAAACGCACGGTCAGCCGTTGCTCGGGCAACGCCGCGGCGATGCGGTCGGCCCATTCCACGGCCAGGGGGCCCTCTTCCCACAGGGCCGGCAGGTCCAAGGCCCAGGCGTCGTGGGGCCCTTGCAGGCGGTAGGCATCCAGGTGGAAGAAGGGTTGGCCGTCGGCCCGGCGGTAGACATTGACCAGAATGAAGGTGGGGCTGGTGACCGGGTCCAGCGCGCCCCAACCCTGGGCCAGGCCCTGCACGAAGGTGGTCTTGCCGCTGCCGAGGTCGCCTTCTAAGGCCAACACCAGGCCCGGTTCCAACAGGGAACCCAACCGCACGCCCAGGCGTCGGGTTTGCTCGGGCGAGTGGGAGATGAATTCAAACGCGTTGGCGCGCAAAATGGGCACCGCCTACCCTCCGGGGCCGTTGGGCCACGGTTCAAGTATAGCACAGGGGCCCGGGTCATGCGCCGGGGTGGTACAGCCGAAAGATGCGGTGGTAGAGGGCCAGCAGCACTTTGCGCACCGGCGGCCACTGGGCCCAGCGGGGCGGGCCCGAGCGCGATGCGGGCCGGTCCGTCGCGGAGCCGGTTCCCAAAAATGCCCGGGCGTAGGCGGGCAGGGTGTTGCCCATGTGGTCCACCCAGGGCTCGGGGGTCATCAGGCGCAAATAGCCTCGCTGGTTGAGGGCCCGGTCCAGGTTGCGCACATCGGAGCCCATGGGCCGGTTGTAGGGCAGGGGCAGCACCTCTTGCAGCACCCGTTTGTAGGCCACGAACTGCCAGTGGGAAGCGCCGGCGATGGCTGTGACGCCGTGGTAGGTGATGCGCAAGAAGCGGGCCTGCTCGTAGGCGGCCCGAATTTGGGCCTCGTCGTGGCCCAGGCTGCAGTTGAATTCGTAGAAGACTTCCCAGGGCACGAAGGGGCCCCATTCGGCCCGGGCCTCGGGGTCGCGTTCGGCCCACGCCCGGGTGGCGGTCCACAATTCAGGGGCCGCAGCAAAGGGCCGCGCGGTCACCATGCCCACCCGGGGGAAGGTTTCGAGAATGCGCCGGGCCGCGGCCAGCCAGCCGGGCCGAAAGAAGACATCGCTATCCGCGTAGGCGATGATGTCGCCGGGCGCGGCCTGCAGCGCGATGTTCCACGCGCCCACCACGCCCAGGTTGCGGTCCGACAGCAGCAGGTACTGGATGCGGCCCTGCCGGTGGGCCTGCTGCAAAAAGGCCCGCATTTCGGGCCCGCTGGCGTTGTCGAACACCAGCACATCCACGGGCTCGTCGGTGTGACGGTGCAGGCTTTCCAGCGCGGCCTGAAAGACCTGCAGGCTTTGGGCGTAATAGCCGCTCGGGTAAGGCACATAAGTGAGGAACACCGCGGTGACGGGCCGGGGTTTGGGCGCCTGGGCGAGGGATTTGGCCGGGTTCTGCCCCACGCGCATGGTCGGCTCCTCAGGCGCGCGCGGCGAAGCGGGCCACCCAGGCCTGGGCCACCCGCGCGGCCACCCGGGCGTTGTTGCGCAGCAGGGCCAGGTTGACCCGCAGGGTGCGCTCGTCGCTCAGCTCGGTGAGGCGGGCCAGCAGCCAGGGGGTTACGGCCGCGCCCCGAATTTGCTGGGCCGGGCTTTTGGCCGCCGCGTTGTGGGCTTCCAGCTCGGCCAGGGCGGCTTCGATGAGGCGCCGCACATAGTTCCACGAGAGGGCCGCTTCCTTGGGCGGCGGCACCGCGAGCAGCAAAGCCGTGGGCCGGGCCAAGGTGCGGTGCACGGCCCACACGCGCGCGGCCTCCACAGGGCCTTGCACCCAATGCCGCAGGGGCCAGGGGCTTTCGGCGCTGTAAAACGCGGGGAAGGTTTGGGTGCCATAGCCCACTACGGGCACGCCCCAGGTCTCCAGATATTCCAATGTAGCGTCGAGGTTGAGGATGGCCTTGGCCCCCGCGCACACGGTGAGCACCGGCGTGTGGGCCAGTTGGGGCAGGTCCGCGGAGACATCGTAAGGCGGGTCGTGATGCACGCCGCCGATGCCGCCGGTGGCGAAGAAGGCGATGCCGGCCTGCCCGGCAATGGCCAGCGTGGCGGCCACGGTGGTGCCGCCATACAGGTCGGCCTCCTGGCGGGCCAGCAGGGGGCTGAAGTCGCGCACGCTGATTTTGTAGAGCCGCGCCCTGGCCGGGCGTCGGTTCCGCTGCCAGCTGTCGGCCAGGTCGGCCAGGGTTTCGATTTCGCCCGGGGTGAGGCCCACCTTGATGCGCCCGGCCCACAGCGCGATGGTGGCCGGTATCGCGCCCGCGGCGCGCACTTCCTCCTCCATCTCCAGCGCGATGCGCAAATTGTAAGGCGCGGGCAGGCCATGGGTGATGACCGCGCTCTCCAAGGCCACCACGGGCCGCCCTTGGTGCAGCGCGTCTTGGACCTCGGGCGCGATGTCCACATACGCCCCCAGCGAGGCGATGCGTTGTAGCCAGCGCATAGGCCCTCATTCCGGCTTGTTGGGGTCCAGAATGGTAATCTCGTCGGGCTGGTTGGGCACCGCGCACAAAAAGACGAAATCCTCGTCGCCGATGTTGTGATACCAGTGCGCCGCGCCGGCGGGAATGAACACCACATCCCCGGCCTGGACCTCGTAAATTTGGTCGTCGATGGCAATGCGGGCCCGCCCTTGCAGCACATACTGCTCGTGCTCCACCCGGTTGGTGTGGCGGGGCATCCAGCCGCCGGGCCGGATGGTGAAGCGCCGCAGCGCGAAGTGGGGGGCTTGCTCGGGGCCGATGAGCACCTGCATGGTCACGCCTTCACCGGCTTGCACGGGTTGCACAGGCACCTGGTCCGCGGGTTGCACAGGCATGGGGAACACCTCCGGTTGGGCCGTGTCGGGTCGGATTGCGTTCCTGATTGTACCACCGCGGTGCGGCGGGGCGCGGCGCATTGCGTCCAGCGCGGTAGGGGCGACCGGCTGGTCGCCCGCCGCGGTAGGGGCGCGGCGGGCCGCGTCCGGCCGTGATGCAGCGGCTATCCCCGCCGCGCCTCCAGTGCGGCGCGCAGGGCCTGCCGCACCACCTGGGGGTTGGCCCGGCCCCGGGCCCGGCGCATCACCTGGCCGAACAGCCAGTTGAGTACGCTCTCCTTCCCGGCCAGGTATTTGGCCACCTCCGCGGGGTGCGCTTCCAGCACCTCGGCCACCCACACCTCGATTTGGTCC
>JALSPJ010000061.1 GCA_026985995.1 Anaerolineales bacterium | reverse complement strand
GCGGGTATCGGCCGCAGTTCTACATTCGGACCACGGATGTGACGGGGACGATTACGCTGCCGGAAGGGGTGGACATGGTGATGCCCGGGGACAATGTGAACCTGACGGTGGAATTGATGGTGCCGGTAGCGCTGGAGAAGGGCTCGCGCTTCGCCATTCGGGAAGGCGGCCTGACCGTGGGCGCGGGCACCATCACCGAGATTTTGGACTGACCGAACAAGAACGATGGGCGGGGGTCGGCCTGCCCGGCCCCCGCTTATCTTGTGTCACGAGGTTGAACAATGGCCAAGAAAAAAGGCGTGCGCATTCTGGTCACCCTGGCGTGCACCGAATGCAAAGAGCGCAACTACCTGACCGAAAAGAACCGGCGCAACGACCCGGGGCGCCTGGAGTTGCGCAAATATTGCCCCCGCTGTCGGCGGCATACTTTGCATCGGGAGACCCGCTAAAGGCTTGGTAATGCCGCGATTTTGCGGTATAATCCTATTGCCCTTCTTCGCAGGCCAGTAGCTCAATTGGCAGAGCAGCGGTCTCCAAAACCGCAGGTTGGGGGTTCGAGTCCCTCCTGGCCTGCCTGTCTTCTCGGTACGACCTGCCAAGGCAACGCCGCCGACGCGGCGTTGTCTTTGTGGTACAAAGGAGGCCCCGGTGCCGAAACCCAAAACCCGTCTCCCTCGCACCAAAACCCCGCGCGCCAAAACCGCGGACCCGGCCGGCGCAAAGCCGGCCGCGCCGACCCGCAAGGCCGCCCCACCGGCGCGGGTCGAAACCAAAGCCAGGGCGCAAAAGGCCCGCAAAAAAGGCGGTCGGCCCAACTTTCTGGTGCGCTGGTGGAATGAAACGCGGGGCGAACTGCGCAAGGTGGTGTGGCCCACCTGGGCCGAAGTGCGCTACCTCACCGTGGTCGTCTTGCTGGTCACCTTCCTGACCAGCGTGTTCTTCGGCGTCGCCGATTGGCTCTTCTTGCGCGTGGTGGGCTTCCTCATCGGCGTATAGCCCTGGACGGAGGCAGAACCGTGGACCTGGCGTGGCATTCCTTTTGGTGGGACGCAGACGGCGCGGCCGGCGCACAACCCGCGGCGACGGAAAACCCCGACGCGGAAGCCGACGATGGTCGCGCCTGGTATGTGGTGCATTGTTATTCCGGCTCCGAAAACAAAGTCAAGCACAACCTGGAACAGCGGGTCGAATCCATGGGCATGAAGGACAAAATCTTCGAGGTCATCGTGCCCACCGAGGAGGAAATCGAAATCAAGGACGGCAAACGCCGGGTGGTCGAGCGCCGCATCTTCCCCGGGTATGTGCTGGTGAACATGATTATGGACGAAGACTCGTGGTATGTGGTACGCAACACTCCCGGCGTGACGGGCTTCGTGGGCCTGGGGAACAAACCCACCCCCCTGCGGCCCGAAGAGGTGGCGAAAATCCTCAAGCGCATGGAATCCGAAACCCCGCGCATCAAAGTCACCTTCGAGCCGGGTCAGCGGGTGCGCATCATCGACGGCCCCTTCCGAGACTTCACCGGCAAAGTGGCCCACATTGACATGGAACGGGCCAAAGTCCGCGTGCTGGTCAACTTCTTCGGCCGTGAAACCCCGGTCGAGCTGGACTTTTTGCAAGTCGAAAAGGCATAAAATCGCTCAAAGTCGGTGGGAGGGCGCCGCGCGCCCGTCCGACCACCCTTGAGGAGAGAATGTTATGAAGAAACTTAAGGCTGTCGTCAAACTGCAGTTGGAAGCCGGGAAGGCCAACCCCGCGCCGCCGGTGGGCCCCGCCCTGGCCCCCCACGGCGTCAACCTCATGGCCTTCTGCAAGGAATACAACGCCAAGACCAAAGACAAGATGGGCCAGATTGTGCCCGTGGTCATCCAGATTTACAGCGACGGCTCCTTCACCTTTCAACTGAAAACGCCGCCGGCGTCGTTTCTGCTGAAAAAGGCCGCCGGTATCGAGAAGGGCGCTTCCAACCCGCCCAAGGAAATCGTGGGCCGGGTCACCCGCCAGCAAATTCGCGAGATTGCGGAAATCAAAAAGCCCGACATGAACACCGACGACATCGAAGCCATCATGCGCCAAATCGAAGGCACGGCCCGCAACATGGGCATCGAAATCGTCGACTAATTCCCCAACCGTGGGAGGGCGCATCGCGCCCGCCAGCACCACAGGAGGTTCGTCATGCCCAAACGAGGCAAAAAGTACTTAGAGGCCCTCAAGAAAATCGACCGCAACAAGCTCTATTCCCCCGAGGAAGCCATTCGCCTGGTGAAAGAAGTGGCCTACACCAACTTCGACGCCACGGTGGAAGCCCACTTTCGCTTAGGGGTGGACCCGCGGCACGCGGACCAGCAAGTGCGCGGCGTGGTGAGCCTGCCCCACGGCACCGGCAAGCAGGTGCGGGTGCTGGTCTTCGCCCAGGGCGAAGCCGCGGAAAAAGCCCGCGAGGCCGGGGCCGACTATGTGGCCGACTCCGACGAATGGCTGAAGAAAATCCAGAACGGCTGGCTCGACTTCGACATCGCCATCGCCACGCCCGACATGATGCCCAAGGTGGGGCGCTTGGGGCGCATCTTGGGCCCCCGCGGCCTCATGCCCAGCCCCAAATCGGGCACCGTGGTCAAGGCCGAAGACCTGCCCCGGGTCATCCAAGAGGTCAAAGCCGGCCGGGTGGAATATCGGGTCGACCGCACGGGCAACTTGCATGTGCCCATCGGCAAGGTGTCGTTTTCCGAGCAGCAGCTGTATGAAAACTTGGCCGCGCTGGTGGATGCGGTGAAGAAAGCCCGCCCCGCCAGCCTGAAAGGCACCTACATCAAGCGCCTGACCCTGGCCCCCACCATGGGGCCGGGCATCAAGGTGGATGTCAACAAGGCCCTGGCCATGAGCGTCGAATAAACCATCGTCGGCGCGCTTTCTCCTCAAGGGCGAGGGCACCCCGGAAACGAAACCGGGCGGCCTTCGCCCTTGTTCGCGTTGGGCGGCGCGCAAAGAGGGAGGCTGGTGGTTGGTGGTTAGAGGTTGGTAGTTAGAGGTTGGTGGTTGGAAGATGGCGGGGGCCGCGCTCCCTCCCCGCTGACTGCTGACTGCTCTTTTTCATCCGCGTCTATCCGCGTGCATCCACGGTTGCATTCCCCGCCGGGCGCAGCACGCTGCGCCCCTACCGCGGCGGGCGCACCGCCGTGCGCCCCGGGCGACCAGCCGGGTCGCCCCTACCGGGCTCCCTGCTCACCGCTCCCCGCTCTTTTTCATCCGCGTTCATCCGCGTCTATCCGCGGTTTCATCACCCCACGGGGCCGGGCGACCAGCCGGGTCGCCCCTACTATGCTCCCTGTTCCTTGCTGACCGCTGACCGCTGTTTTTCATCCGCGTGCATCCGCGGCTTCCCCCCGGCGGCGCGGGTCGCCGCCGCGGCTACCCTTCTCCGAAGCCCTGGTCCAGCCGCGCGCGCAGGGTGGCCAGCTCCTGCTGCACCGCGTTGAGCTCGTCCAAAGCCTGCTGCAGCCGCGCGTGCTCGGCGCGCACAAAGCGCGTGTAGGGGGCCAGGGCCTGCCGAAAGTGCTCCACACTGCGCTGGATTTCGTGCTCGAATTGCCCGCGCAGGGCCTGGCTCAGGGTCTCCCGCAGGTTTTGCACCCGGCGGTGCATTTCGGCCGCGGCCTGCCGCCGCCGCGCGGGGATGATGAGCAGGCCTAAGGTGAACATCACACCCGCGGCCACGATGCCCGTGACATCCATGGCCACCGTGCTGGCCAGGGCCACCACCAGCGCGCCCAGGCCCACCGCGCCCACGCCAATGCCCGCGGCCGCGGCCACCGCGGTTTGGGTGCCCTCGGCCAGCCGCCGGGCCTCGGCTTCCTTGTCATAAGTGGCCAGCACCTTCCGGGCCCGCTCCCGCAGCTCGGTCATCAGCTGCTCTCGCCGGGCGAAGAAGGGCGTTTGCAAGCTGCTGCCCATGCGCTCCCGATGGCGGGCCTGCTGCTGGGCCACCTGCTCCAGCAGGGTCTCCCACTGGCGCAACTCGGCCTCCACCAGCCAGTCGATGAGGCTTTCCACCCGCTGCTCCAGCCGCTGGGGCATGTCTTGAATGACCCGGTTTTGGAAGTCCTGCTCCAGGTACTTCTTGCGCACCAAATCGGGCAAACGGCCGATACGGATGGTTTCGTCGAAATACTGCTGGGCGCGGGCTTCCATGTCCAGCAAAATCTTTTCCATTTCGGCCATGCGCAGGTCGAATTGGCGGCGCATATCGTCCTGATACACGGCCAGCAGCCCGTCTAAGCGCTCCAGCAGGGCCACATCTTCTTCCAGGGCCGCGTGTTGCGCCTTCAGCGCGGTCAAATACTTTTCCGCCAGGCGCAGGCCCACGCCCAAGGGGTTGCGGAATTTGAGCCGCAGCCGCTCCTCCTGGTCTAAGGTGCGGTGGATGTAGTCTTCCAGGGCCTGGAACCGGGCGGCCGGGGCCAGGGCCGTTTCCCCTTGTTTGGCGCGCAGGGCCAGCCGGGCGCTCACGGGGAAGACGGGCGGCTCGAGCCCCAAATGGCGCTGGGCCTGCTGGCGCACGAAGGCCACCACCTCGTCCACCTGCGCGGGGGTTTCCAGCAGGTCGATTTTGTTGATGACCAGCACCAGGGCCTTGCCCCAATTGCGAATGCGCGCCATGAAGGCCCGCTCGCTTTCGCTGAAGGGCCGGTCGGCCGAGGTGACGAAAAGCACCAAATCGGCCCGGGGGATGAAGCGCTCGGTGAGGAGTTCGTGTTCCCGGATGATGGCGTTGGTGCCGGGGGTGTCGACGATGCTCATTTCCCGCAGGCGTTCGGCCGGCAGGGTGATTTCCACCAGGCCGGGGGCCAGCACCCGTTGGGCGGGCGCCGCGGCGTAACGCAACACCTGCACCTGCGCGGTGGTGGGCGTCACCCCTTCGGGCAGCAGGGCCTGGCCCAGCAGGGCGTTGATGAGCGCGCTTTTGCCGGCGTTGAATTCCCCCACCACCACCAGCAGGAAGAAGTCGTGCAGCTGCTCTATCGACGCGGCCAGGGCCTGCCGGTCGTCCGCGGCGGCCTTGATGCGTTCCAAAAGGGCCTGCAGCCGGGCCAGGGCCTGGCGCTCTTGCCGCAAAAATTCGGCTTGGGCTTCGGTCATGAGCCAACCCATGGGGCACCTCAGGGGGAAAGGCTATCGGGCGAAGTACTGCAGGGCCAGGCGCAGGCGGGTTTCCACATCCGCGGGTGCGTCCTGGGGAATGTGTTGCAGCGCGGTTTGGGCCTCGACCACGCTGTAGCCCAGGGCCACCAGCGCGTCGAGGATTTCCGCGTCCAGGTCCGTAGCGGGTTCCGCGGTCGGCAGGGTTTCGGCGGCCAGGCGGTCGTGCAAGGCCAGCACGATGCGCTGGGCCGTCTTCTTGCCCACACCGGGAACCCGCTGCAGCACCGCGGGCTGCTCCTGGGCAATGGCCCGCCGCACGGCCGCGGGGCTGAGGAAGGACAGCAGGCTCAGGGCCAGCCGCGCACCGACGCCATTGACGCCCAACAAGGCGACGAACAAATCGCGCGCCTCAGGGTCGGCAAAGCCGTAGAGGGTAAGCGCGTCCGCGCGCACCACCAGGTGGGTGTGCAGGGTCAGGGGATGGCCCACCCGAGCCTGCTCGGCCACGGGCGCGGGTACATGCACCCACAGGCCTACCGGACCCACCTGCAGCAGCACCCGTTCCGCGTCGCGGTCCAGCACCGTGCCTTGCAGCCAGCCAATCATGCGGCATCCTCGCGGGTCAGGCGTCGGTTCCACAAAGCATGTTGGGCGTGGCACAGAGCCACGGCCAGCGCGTCGGCCACATCGTCGGGCCGGGGGCGTTGGGGCAGGCCCAGCAGCATTTGCACCATGCGCTGCATTTGCTGCTTGTCGGCCCCGCCGTAGCCGGTGAGCGCGCTTTTCACCTCGGTGGGGGTGTATTCGGCCACGGGCAGGTCGGCCTGAGCCGCGGCCAACAGCAAAACGCCCCGGGCCTGGCCCACGCTCATCGCGCTGCGCAGGTTGCGCTGGACGAAGAGTTTTTCCACGGCCACGGCCTGGGGTGCGAATTCGGCCAGAACCGCCCGCATGGCATCATACAAGGCGCGCAAGCGCCGCGGCAGCGGCCACTGGGCCGGCGTGCGCCACGCGCCATACGCGACCGCGCGAAAGGTGCCATCCCCCCGGGGCTCCACGATGCCATAGCCGGTGATGGCGGTGCCGGGGTCCAATCCCAAAATGCGGGCTGTCATACGGCCTTACGATTCGGCCTGGGCCAGCACTTCTTCGGAGACATGCAGGTTGGAATACACCTCCTGCACATCGTCCAGGTCTTCCAGGGCTTCGATGACCTTGAGCACCTGCGCGGTTTCCGCGGGGCCCAAGTGCATCTCCTGGGTGGGCACCATCTTCAGGCCGGCCTCTTGCACCTGAATGCCCGCGGCGCGCAGGCGGTCGCTGATGGCCTTGAACATTTCGGGCTCGGCGTAGATTTCGATGAGGTATTCGTCGAACTGCACATCATCCGCGCCGGCCTCGATGGCCAGCTCCAGGATGGCATCGGGGTCGTTGCCCTGGGCGGGGAGGGCGAAGTAGGCCATGCGCTTGAACTGCCAGGCCACCGAACCGCTTTCGCCCAGGCTGCCGCCCATGCGGTTGAGGGTATAGCGAATTTCCGACAGGGCCCGGTTGCGGTTGTCGGTAACGCAATAAATCATCATGGCCACGCCATGGGGCGCGTAGCCCTCGTAGTAAATCTCTTCCAGCTGGCCGGCGTCCCGGTCTTCCCCGGTGCCCCGGCGAATGGCTTTGAGGATTTTGTCTTTGGGCATGTTGTTGGCTTTGGCCCGCTCGATGGCCAGCCGCAGCCGGGGGTTGGTCTCGGGGTCCCCGCCGCCGTCGCGGGCCGCGATGATGATTTCCCGCGCCAGGCGGGTGAACAGCTTGCCCCGCTTGGCGTCCATCGCCGACTTTTTGCGTTGGATGTTCTTCCATTTGGAATGTCCGGCCATATGCGACTCCTCGCAAGTTGGGAACCAACCTTCTCCGTGGTCGGTGGTACGAGCATTTTCATTATACCATCTCCCCTGGAGGCCATCGCCCGGTATAATGAAGGTGCCCAGGGCTTTTCCAAGTACCCATAAAATCACACGGAGCCACGGGGAACACAGAGAAGCGAGAGAAATTATGCTCTCCGCGTGCTCTGTGTCTCCGTGTGAAATTTAAATTCAGCGTTGTTGATGCTGTCGGTGTTAGAAAAAGAAAAAGCCCTGTGAAGGTGCCGACGACGCCTGGGGGCCTGCTTTCAGGAGGTGCTTCATGTCGTTCACGCCACTTCCCTTACCCCCGCATTACGACCCCCAAAAAGTGGGGCAAGTGTGGAAAGTGGACTACGCCCGACGGTTCGAGGAAGCCCAGGCCTGGGCCCGCCAGCACGGCCTGCACCCCGCGGCCCAGGACCGGCCGCGCGTGGCGCTGGTGCTCATCGATGTGCAAAACACCTTCTGCCTGCCCGACTTCGAGCTCTTCGTGGCCGGGCCCTCGGGCCGCGGCGCGGTGGAAGACAACCAGCGCCTGGTGGCGTTCATCTATCGCCATTTGCATGTCATCACCCGCATCGTGGCCACCATGGACACCCACCTGCCCATGCAAATCTTCCACCCGCCCTTCTGGGTCGACGAGCACGGCCGGCATCCCGCGCCGTTCACCGTGATTACCGCGGCCGATGTGGAAGCCGGGCGCTGGCGCTTCAACCCCGCGTTGGCCGCCGCGTTGGGCCTGAGCCCCGAGCAGGCCCAGCAATATGTGCACCACTATGTGCGCACTTTGGAATCCCAGGGCAAGTATCGGCACACGGTGTGGCCCTTCCACGCCATGTTGGGCGGCATTGGCCACGCGCTGGTGCCCGCGGTGGAAGAGGCCATTTTCTTCCACAGCATCGCCCGTTATGCCCAGCCGCGCCTCATCCTCAAGGGCCAGCACCCCCTCACCGAGCATTATTCGGCCCTCAAGCCCGAGGTCAACCGGGACCTGCACGGCCGGCCGTTGGTTCCCCCCAACACCGAGCTGCTGGACCTGGTGCGCACCCACGACGCGGTCATCATCACCGGCCAGGCCAAAAGCCACTGCGTGGCCTGGACCGTGAACGACCTGCTGGACGCGCTGGAGGCCCACGGCCAGGCCTATCTGGCCGGGCGCATTTATCTGCTGGAAGATACCACCTCGCCCGTGGTGGTGCCGGGCGCGGATTTCAGCGCCGCGGCCGACGCCGCGTTTGCCCGCTTCGTGGCCCGGGGCGCGCATCGGGTGACCACCGCGCAGCCCCTGGATGCGTGGCCCGACTTCCCCCTGGAGTGAGGCCATGACGCGCCGGAAGTTTTGGGCCCTGGCCGGGCTGGCGGGCCTGGTGTTGGCCCTGACCGCGGCCGCGGGGGTGGCCTGGCGCGGTTGGGCTGCCCCCATGGCCCTCACGGCTACCCCCACGCCCTCGGCCACCGCGAGCCCCTCCACCCCGGTCGTCGCATCCACCCCGGTGCTCGACTTGCTGCGCGCCGAAGAGGCCTGGCTGGAGGACCTCTACCAGCGGGCCAGCCCCAGCGTGGTGCATATCACCACCCGCACTTACGCGTACACCCTCTTCCTGGAAGTGGTGCCCCGGGAAGGCACCGGGTCGGGCTTCGTGTGGGACGAGCAGGGCCACATCGTGACCAACTACCATGTGGTGCGCGGGGCCCAGGAAATCGAAATCGCCCTGGCCGATGGCACCCGCCTTCCGGCCCGGGTGGTGGGCGTGGACCCGCCCAACGATTTGGCCGTGGTGCAGTGGGTGTTGGAACCAGGACAGCGCGCGCCCCAGGTGCGGCCTTTGCCCCTGGGCGATTCCCTGCACCTGCGGGTGGGGCAGCGGGTGGTGGCCATCGGCAACCCCTTTGGCCTGGACCGCACCATGACCGCCGGCATCATCAGCGCGCTGGGCCGGGTCATCCGCAGCGAAGAAGGCTTCATCGGCGAAGTCATCCAAACCGACGCGGCCATCAACCCCGGCAACTCGGGCGGCCCGTTGCTGGACCTGGAAGGCCGGGTCATCGGCGTCAACACGGCCATTTTCTCCCCCACGGGCGCCAATGCCGGCATCGGCTTCGCCATTCCCGCGCACACCGTGGCCCGAGTGGTGCCCGAGCTCATTCGCTATGGCCGCTATCGCCACCCCTGGCTGGGCGTGGAAGGCTACACCTACGAACTGCGGCCCGGCGTGGCGGCCGCGCTGCGCCGGCTGGGCTACCCGGTGCCCGACCAGGGGCTGCTCATCGTGGCCGTTTACCCCAACAGCCCCGCGGACCGGGCCGGACTGCGGGGTGGTCGGCGCACGGTGCGTTTGGGGCACCTGCTGCTGCCCGTGGGCGGCGATGTGCTGGTGGCCATCGACGGGCAGCCGGTTCCCACCGAGCGGGACTTATGGCTGGTGCTGGAGCAAAACTACCGGGTGGGCGACCGGGTGCAGGTGCGTATTGCCCGCGAGGGGCAAATGCTCGACCTGAATTTGGTGTTGGGGGAAAGGCCCTGAGGCCGGGCGGCCTCGCGGGCCGCGCGCTTCCCCCCGCCTCAGGGGCTCTCTTTGCTACCCATTCTCCACCATCGTTGGCGGCGGGTCATTCGCGCGGCCAAGTGGGTCAAAATCCCCCTCCCCAACCCCTCCCCCTTCGTAAGGGGGAGGGGCTGAGCACGGCCCTGGTCTCTTTTGGCGGCCAGGCCCCCCTCCCCTACGAGGGGAGGGGGTTAAGGGGGAGGGGTTTTTGGACAAACCGCATCTACCCCTCGGACTTTGACAAACAATTTGGGCCCTTCAGGGCGCGATGGGCGTCAAAATAGTCCTCAGCCACGGGATTGTTGGGCCTGGCGTTTGGCCCACCAGGCCCGCAGGCCCACCACCCGTTCGGTGCCGTTGAGCAAGCGCCGAATGTTGGGCCGCAAGGCCCACAGCAGCAAGGCTTCGGCCAGCACGGCGTAGAAGGGGTACACCGCGGGCAGGTTCCCCGCCCGGACCTGCCAGGCAAACACCACCCCAGCGATGAGGGGCACGCTCATGGTGGTGACCGAAGCGTACCCCACCACGAAGAAGAGCACCACGCCGATGGCCAAAATATACAGCAGCGAAGGCGCCCACAGGCCCAGCGCGCCGCCGGCCGCCGGCGCGCCCCCCGCGCCGCCATACACCCGCACCTTGCCCTCGGGGTCGCGTTCCGCCAAAATGAGGGAATAATTGTGGCCGATGATGGCCATGACCGGCGCCAGCACATGCACCCAATACAATTCCGGGAAGACGAACTTGGCCAGCCACACGGCCGACGCGCCCTTGAGAATGTCCAAGGTCGCGGTAGCCAGCCCGGCCCAAAACCCGGCCGCGCGCAGGGTGTTGGTTCCCCCCGTGCGACCGCTTTCGATTTGCCGCACATCCACATTGCGGGTGAGTTTGGCGATGATATAGCCAAAGGGAATGGCGCCCAAAAAATAGCTGATGCCCAACAGCCAGAGAATGCGTACAACCACCACTTGGCACCTCTCGAGGGGTGGAATAGGGGCAACGGCCCGGGTCCCAAACATACAACCCGCGGCCAGGGGAAGCGTTGCGCCCCCTCAAACGACCCCCAAGGCCCGCAAGCGGGCCGCGTCGTCCGGCGGCAGGGTTTGGGGCTCCACGCCCCAAAGGCGGCAGATGGTCAAAATTTGAATGACCTCTTCCAGCGCCAGCGCGTGGTTGGCCGCCTGACGCAGGTCCTGCCCCACGGTGAGCAGGCCGTGATTGCGCATGAGCACCGCGGGCGCGTGGTGCAGGGCCTCGACCAGCCGGGCAATACCGGCCTGGTCGCCGGGGATGACATAATAAACCGAACGCATCTCGGTGAAGGGCAGCGCATCGGCGATGATGGGCGGAATGCGCTGGCCCATCAGGCCCAACGCGGTGGCAAAGGGCGCGTGGGTGTGCACCACCGCGTGCACCTGGGGGTGGGCCGCATACACGGCTAAGTGCAGCGGGGTTTCCGAGGAAGGGCGTTGGGCCGGGTCCAGGGGGTGGCCCTGTGCATCGACCACGACCAGGCTGGCGGGCGTGAGGCCGCCTTTGTGCATGCGGGTGGGGGTGATGAGGAACCGACCAGCGGCCAGGCGCACCGAAACATTGCCGCCGGTGGAAGTGATGAGCCGGGCCTGGTAGAGTTCGTGCACAATAGCCGTCACCGCGTCGCGTGCGGCGCGTTCGTCGGTGTAAGGGGTGGTGGGCATGAAAACGCTCCCGGGGTTTAAACTCCAGCGCGGGGTCGCCCCCGCCGCCGGGCGATTATACCCCGGAATGCGCCGCGACGGGGCCGCGAGCGCGGTTACCAGTGAAAGGCCAAAGTGCACGGCAGGCCGCCGTGGGGCACAACCAGGCGGCGGAACTGCTGTAAGGCCGGGTCGATGACCCACAGGGCCGCGGCCAAAGCCGGCAGCGTGGTGTCGGCGCCAATCGTGGGCGGAAGGTCCTCGGGCGCGATGGTCAGCAAGGCGATGGGCTGGGGCGTCGGCTCGGGCAAGCCCGCGCAGTGCAAGGTGGCCCAACCTTCGCCCGCGAATTCTGCTTCGGTGTGAATACCCTCGGCCAAGGCCGGCGGGAACCAGATGCTCAGCGCGGCCAAAAAGATGGTTTCGTCGCTCACGGTTTCCGCGGGCAGCTCCAGCACATCGGTGACTTCCCAATAGGGCTGACCCGTCGCCGGGCGGCACACCATGCGTTCGAGGAAGATTTGACGGCTGCCCAAATCGGAGCGCAGATAGACCGACAGCGCAAAGCCATCGCCCCAGGTGCCGGGCCCCAATTGGGTGCTGTTCAAAAGGGTGCTCATGCGGGGCCCGGCTGCCAAAACCGAAAAGTGCTGCTCCAGCCCCCCGGGAAAGCGATACCCCACGAAAGTGGCGATATCGTTGGGGTCGGGCGCGGGCCCAGGTGAGGGTGCCAGCAGGGCGTCGGTACACGGCCCATCGTAAGGGGGTGTCACCGCGGGGGGTGTGAATGTGGGGGTGGGGGTGGGCGGCGCGGGGGTAGGGGGCGCAAATGTGGGCGACGCCGGCGGCCAGGGCGTGGGCGCGGCACTGGTGGGCGGCAACGCCTGGGGAACCGGCGTCGGCCGCGCGGTGGGCCACGCGGCCAGGGCCGTTTGCGTCAGTGCGATGGCCACCTGCGTGGCGACCAGGTCGTTTTCCACCGGCGAAGGCGGCGCAGCCCCCTGGCAGGCCGATACGCCCAGCACCAACAAAACGCCCAACAGAACGGGGAACTTGGTCATCGGAACACCTCCCGAAGCATCACGGCGGGCCAAAAGGAAGTCAAGTTTATCACATTTCTCCCGCGGTGCGTTTCCAGGCCTTCATCACCATGCCACAAGAGGCGCGGGGAATACGGAGGGACCGGGGCAATGATTCCTTCCTCGTCCTCTGCGCCCCCGGGCGTGATGCGCCAAACCGCGTTGTGGAGGCCGTGGGGGTTGACCAAAGGAAAAGCCCTGTCACCGCGGCAGGGCTTTTCCAAGTACAAAAAAAATCACACAGAGGCACGGGGAACACGGAGAAACAGGAGAAGTTATTCTCTCTGCGTTCTCTGTGTCTCCGTGTGAAATTCAAATTCGGTGTTGTCGATGCTGTTGGCGTTGGCAAAAGGAAAAGCCCTGGTCACCGCGGCCAAGTTCCTTGACACGCCTTGGGCGGGCCTGTATAATTGCCCGTGCCTTCCCCGGTAGCTCAATCGGCAGAGCGGGCGGCTGTTAACCGCTAGGTTGCAGGTTCGAGTCCTGCCCGGGGAGCTGCTACGGCCCCGGCTTCATGCGCCGGGGTTTTTGCTTCGGCCCGGGTTCGTCGGTCGCCCCCAAGGGCTGGCAAGCCGGCCAAAACGCGATACAATGCCCTCCATGATGCCCCAACATGCGACCCTGGGGCTGGGCGCCGCCTTACTCGCCCTGGCGTGGCTGGCGCTCGGCTGCACCCCTCAGACCCAAGCCGAAGCCCCGACCTGGCTTCCCCCCACCCCCGCGGGGGCGTTGCCCTCGGCCACCCCCACCCCCGGGCCCCCGCGGCCCCCCACACGCGGCCCGGCCACGCCCATCCTCACCCCTACGCCCGACGCGCCCCACCCCCTGCCCACCCTGCGCACCCAGGCCGAAACCTACACCGTGCAGCCCGGCGATACCTTAGCCCTCATCGCCCAACGCTTCGGCCTCGGCGTCGAAGCCGTGCAGCAGGCCAATGCCCTGACCAACCCCAACCTGCTCACCGTGGGGCAAACCCTGCTCATCCCTGCGCCTACGCCCCAGGGTACCGCGCCGGCCTTCAAAATCATCCCCGATTCCGAGCTGGTCAACGGCCCCTATGCCGCGGGCTTCGATGTGGCCGCGGTGGCCGCCGCCCACGACGGCTACCTGGCCCGCTACACCGAAACCGTCGGCGACCGGGTGCTCCCAGGCCCGGCCATCGTGCAGCAGGTCGCCCAGGACTATTCCGTCAACCCCCGCCTGCTCCTGGCCGTGCTGGAATACCAGAGCGGCTGGCTCACCCAGGCCCGGCCCGACCCCGCCACCTTAGCCTATCCCTTAGGCCTGCGGGACCCCCACCGCGCCGGCCTGTGGCGGCAGCTCTCCTGGGCCGCGGACCGCCTCAATTTCGGCTTCTACCTGTGGCAGGTGGGCGGCCTGGGCGCCTTCACCTTGGCCGATGGCACCTACCTGCGGGCCAACCCCCAGGTCAATGCCGGCACCGCCGCGGTCCAAACCCTGTTCGCCCCCCTCTACGACCGCGCCGGCTGGGAACAGGCCGTCGGCCCCCAGGGCCTGTTCGCCACCTTTCAGGCCCTGTTCGGCTACCCCTTCGATTGGGCCTACGAACCCCTGCTGCCCCCCAACCTGACCCAACCGCCCATGCAACTGCCCTTCGAGCCCGGCCTGGCCTGGTTCTTCACCGGCGGCCCTCACCCGGCCTGGGGGAACGGCTCCGCCTGGGCCGCGCTGGATTTCGCGCCCGGCGATGTGCCCCCCGGCTGCACCGTCTCGGGCTACTGGGCCACCGCGGTGGCCGACGGCCTGGTGGTGCGCTCAGACCAGGGCGTGGTGGTGCTCGACCTGGACGGCGACGGCTGGGAAAACACCGGCTGGGCCGTGCTCTATCTGCACCTGGCCGCCGCGGAGCGGGTTCCCCCCGGAACCCGGGTGCGGGCCGGCGACCCTTTGGGCCACCCCTCGTGCGAGGGCGGCATCAGCACCGGCACCCATGTGCACCTGGCCCGCAAATACAACGGCGTGTGGATGGCCGCGGACGGCCCGTTGCCTTTCGTGCTCGATGGGTGGGTCTCCCAGGGCACGGGGAAGGCCTACGACGGCTTTCTGGTCCGCGACGGCGAACGCCGCGAGGCTTGCCAGTGCCGCGAGCCCCGTAACACCCTGCTGCGTCCCTTGCCGTGAGGTTCCCCATGGTGCGCGAACACGACCTGCTG
Source organism: Anaerolineales bacterium (assembly GCA_026985995.1). Taxonomy (GTDB): domain Bacteria; phylum Chloroflexota; class Anaerolineae; order Anaerolineales; family DRMV01; genus JAADEN01. Next base: position 924 of record JALSPJ010000061.1, on the reverse strand, counting down.
CGCGAACTCGAAGCCCTCATCGCCCGGCCCAGCCACCGGGACCCCGGGCCGGTGCTGGCCTATGTGCAAGCGCGGCTGCCCTTTTTGCCCTGGCAGCGGCAAAGGGTGGGGGAAACCGCCACCGGCCGCCCTCTTTACAACCTGTACGCGCGGCCGCCCCAGGCCCGCGCGGTGCTCAACACCCATGTCGACACCGTGCCGCCTTTGGGCATGCGCCGCCCCTGGCAGGCCCGGCGGGTGGGCCGCCGCATTTACGGCCGCGGCGCGGTCGATACCAAAGGCCTGCTGGCCGCGCTGGTGGTGGCCGCGCGGGCCTTTTGGCAGCAGCACCGCGCCCTGCCCGCGGCCATCGCCCTCACGGTGGACGAGGAGAACACCTCGGCCTTGGGTTCGGCCGCGCTGGCCCCTCGCCTGCCCCGAGACCTGCCCGTGGTGGTGTTGGAACCCACCGCGGGCCGCATCTGCACCCGCCAGCGCGGCGCGCTGGAGTTCCGCCTCACGGCCCGGGGGGAAGTAGTGCACGCGGCCATAGCCGAGCAGGGCGTCAACCCCATTCGGCTGCTCACCGCCTGGCTGGAAGGCGCGGAAGCCCGCCTGGGTATGCCCGTGCATGTATTGCAATTCCGCGGGGGCTGGCCCCACTACGCGGTGCCCCCGCGGGCCTGGCTGCTGGCCGAAATGCCCCTGGAGGCGGGCCACACCTGGCGCGCCGCGGAAGCCGCGCTGCTGGCCGACCTGCAACGCGGCCCCTGGGCCGGCCGCGTGACCTACACCCGCATCGACGCGGAAGACCCCCTGGACTTCGGCGAGCATCCGGGCGTGGCCTGGCTGCGGGCCGCCTACCGGGCCGCCCTGGGCCAGGAACCCACCCCCGGGGTTATGCCTTCCTGGACCGACGCGGCCAACTTCGCCCAGGCCGGGCTG
>JALSPJ010000060.1 GCA_026985995.1 Anaerolineales bacterium | reverse complement strand
GTGGCGCGTTCCCAGGCCAGCAGGCGGGCTTTGAGGGCCGTGCCGCCGGGCGCGCTGAAGCCGCGCAAATCGCCGTTGGCCGCCACCACCCGGTGGCAGGGCACCACCAGGGGAATGGGGTTGCGGGCCAGGGCCTGACCCACGGCCCGGGCAGCCCGGGGCTTGCCGATGGCCGCAGCGATTTGGCCGTAGGTGCGCGTCTCCCCCCGGGGGATGGCCCGGGCGGCCTGGTAGACGGCCCGACGAAAGGGCGAAAAGGCCCAAACCCACGGCCCCGGCGGAACCGACGCGTGACCTGTGAAGTAGGCTTCCAGCGCGGCGCGGTAGCGCGCCAGCCGCGGGTCGTGGGCCGCGACTTGCTGCCACGCGGCAACGCCCGGGGGTGGCGCGGGCGGCGTGGAACCAAAAGCCAGCCGCGCCCATCCGCCGGGTTCCGCCACCCCAAACCACAAGGGGCCAATGGGCGTAGCGGGCAAAAAGGCTAACAGCCAGGCGCGCGCGTGGGACATGGGAGGATTTTACCAGAAGGGCCCCGGCGCGCGGGCCCAGGTATACGGTATACTATCGGCCAGGGGAAGGAGCGGCGCGCTTCGGAGGTGTATGATGACAACTCAGGCGACTTCATCGGCCACGCCCGTGGTTCAGCGGCCCTCGGCGCGCATTCCAGGGCCGCTGGCCTGGCCCTTGCTGGGCAATGTGCGCGAATTGGGCCAGGGCGCGTTCCACGAGGTGCTGCTGCGCCTGCATCAGCGTTACGGCGATATTTTCCGGCTGCGCTACCCCGGCGGCGGGGATGTGGTGGTGGTGCGCGACCCCGACGCGCTCAAGCACATTTTGCAAACCCACTACACCCGCTACCGCAAGGGTCGGCAGCTGGAAGTCGCCCGGCCCCTCATCGGCGAGGGCATTTTCATCAGCGAGGGGGAATTTTGGCTGCGGCAGCGGCGTTTGGTGCAGCCGGCCTTCGTGCGGCCCGCGGTGCGGGCGTTGGCCCCGCGCATGGCCGAGGTCATCGACGAGATGCTCGATGGGTGGGAACCCGCGGCCCGCAGCGGCGAGCCCATCGGGGTCAAGGCCGAGATGATGCGCCTGGCCATGCAAATTGTGGCCCGCACTATGTTCAGCAACAGCCTGCGGCCCGAAGAAATTCAGGAAGTGGAGCATCACTTCACTTATTTGCTCACCGTGGTCAGCGACCGCAGCAGCAGCATCGTGCACAACCTGTTCCCGTGGGTGCAAAAGCTGCCTACGCCGGCCAACCGCCGGTTCCAAAAGGCCATTCGAGCCCTGGACCGCATCATCTTTCGCCTCATCGATGACCGCAAGCGCCGCGGCGACTATGGCCAGGATGTGCTGGGCATGTTGCTGCGGGCCCGCCACGAGGATACCGGCCAGGGCATGACGGACCGCCAGCTGCGGGATGAGGTGGTCACCCTCTTTTTGGCCGGGCACGAAACCACGGCCATCGCGCTCACCTGGGCCCTGGCCATGCTCTCGCGCTTCCCCTGGCTGCGGGCCGAGCTGCAAGCCGAGGTCGACGCGGTGCTGGGCGATGAACGGCCCACCGCGGCGCATTACGACCGGCTGACCTTCACCCGCGCCTTTTTCGACGAGGTGCTGCGGGTGTATCCGCCCCAAATCGTCATGCTGCGGGAGGCCGCCCAGGAGGACGAGATTGGCGGCTTCAGGCTGCGCCCGGGGCAGGCGTTGCTGCTGCACATTTACGGCGTGCACATGCACGAAGCCTATTGGGACAACCCCGCGGGGCTGGACCCGAAGCGCTTTCCGCCCTATGGGCCGGGGCCTAAGCACAAATTCGCCTATTTGCCTTTCGGCGCGGGGCCGCGGCGCTGCTTAGGCGACAAATTCGCGCATCTGGAAGGCACCCTGGCCCTGGCGCTGATTCACCGCCGCTACGAACTGGACCTGGTGCCCGGCACGCCTTTGGAACCCGACACCGTGGGCACCCTGCGGCCTAAAGGGCCCGTGCCCATGCGGGTGCGTCGGCGTTGAGGCTTACCCGCCCACGGGAATGGCCAGCAGCACCACGAAAAGCAGCGCGGCGCTGAGGAGCGCAAAACCCACGCTGCGCGTCTGCTGACCGCGCTTCCAGGCCAGGCCTGTGGCGATGAGGGCCTGCAGCCAGTAGTACAGGGCAAAGGCACGCGACGCATAGGTGATGATTTCAAAGATATTGGCCGTCCACACCAGCCCCGTGGCCACGAGGGTGACCACCAAAAAGCCCGTGCGCGAGGGCAGGCGTTGACGGCTGGCCTCGGCCAGCAGTTCCCCCGCGCCCACGGTATCGGCCACCCCCGCGCTGAACTGGCTCATCACCGCGCCCACGATGAGCATAAGGGGCAGCGCGGCCGCGATATGGCGGCTCAAGGCGATGATGTCGGTTTCGTCCACATGCCCGGCCGGCAGGTAGGCAAACAGCGGCGTCATCAGCAGCACGAACACGATGTAAATGCCGGCGCTGATGCCCTGGGCCAGTTGCATACTGCGCACCCGCACCGTCGCGCTGTATTTTTCCCCCAGATATTTGCTGGTCTCGAACCCCTGCACCACCAGCACCAGCCCGGCCAGCACCCGCCAGGTATGCCATCCCCAGCGCGGTGCTTGCAAGCGCAGGCCCAGGCCGTGCTGCGCGTCGTAGGCCAGCAGGCCGGCGATGAGCGCGGCAATGACCCCCAGCTTGAGGGCCACCGCGTATTCCTCTAAGTGTTCCAGCCGGTCCAGGCCGCGCGTTTTGCCCGTGAGCCCGATGAAGAGAAGCAGGGCCGTGGTCAGCATTTGCTCGGCCATGGGCTGGCGCATGTGCAGGCCCTGAAAGACGAACGCGGCCAGCAGGCGCAAATAAAAGGCCACCGAAACCATGTACGACAAAACCAGCGCCAGGTCCGAAAAGTGTTCCAGCGTGCGCACCCAAAGGGGCGCGTTGCCGGCGTGTAGCAGGGGCTCCTGGTGGAAGATGTTGTAGCGAATGGCCGCGCCGATGAGATAGGCAAACAGGCTCAGCGCGGCAATGGCCGCGAAAGCCCAATCGCCCACCAAAAAGCCCAGCACCGGCGCGATGATGAGGAACCCACTGCCGATGATGGACGCCAGGGGCGTGACCGTGGCCTGCCACAACCGCGCGCCGCGCACCTTAGGGTGCCACAAAATCGCAACCGTGCCGACGGCGATGAGCAAAAGCGTGACATCGAACCCTGTCATGGCCGCCCTCCCGGGTGATATAGGGCAAATGTACCACAAAAAGCGCGCGGTATACTACCGCCGGGCACGCCCTCGTCACGGAGGTGATGCGCATGGAACCCGACGCCCGGCAACGCCTGGCCGCGCTCAACGCGGCGTTTTACGCCCAATTTGGCCCGGCTTATGCTCAAAAGCGCGGCCGCCTGCAGCCCGGCGTGGCCCGTTTGTTGCGCCGGGTGCGGCCCGACGCGCGGGTGTTGGACGCCGGCTGCGGGCATGGCATGGTGTTGCGGGCCCTGGCCGCGCGCGGGTTTCGGGGCCTGTATGTGGGGCTGGAGGCCAGCCCTACGCTGCTGGCGTTGGCCCGCCAGGCCGCGCCGCCGGGCCCGCGCGCCCACTGGGTCCAGGCCGATTTGCTGGCCCCCCGCTGGCCGCGGGTCGCGGCCGGGCCCTTCGATGTGCTGCTGCTGTTCGCGGTGCTGCACCACCTCCCCGGGCGGGAGGCGCGCCGTGCGGCCCTGACCCGCCTGCGGGCGCGCGCCGCCCCCCAGGCCTGGCTGGCCGTGTCGGTGTGGCACTTCTGGCGCAGCGCGCGGCTGCGGGCCCGGGTGCAGCCCTGGGCCCGGGCGGGGCTGTCGCCGCGGCAGCTCGAGCCCGGCGATTTTCTCCTCGACTGGCGACACGGGGGCCAGGGCCTGCGCTATGTGCACCTCTACACCCCCGCGGAGCTGCAGGCCGATTTGGACGCCGCGGGCTGGCGGGTCCGGGAGCTGTTCCTCTCCGACGGCGAAGGGGGCAAATTGGGGCTTTACGCGGTGGCCGCGCCGGTTTGAGGCTGCACCGCGCGCGCCACAGCCCAGGCCACCATCTCCGCGGCCCACGCGCCCACGATGCTGGCATCGCCGGGCGTGGTGCCCGTGGCC
>JALSPJ010000059.1 GCA_026985995.1 Anaerolineales bacterium | reverse complement strand
GTTCGCGCGCCGCCTGGGCCACCCACTGGCCCGTGCCGTCGGGGCTGTTGTCGTCCACCACCAGCACATGGAAGGCCGGCACCTGGTCCAGGGCAAACAAGGCCTCTAACAATGGGGGCAGGTTCTGCCGCTCGTTGTAGGTGGGAATGACGATGATGGCCGGTTCCAAAGAAGAGGCAGACATGGCAACTCCGAAAAACACGGCGGGGCGGCTGTGCAGTGGCCGCCCCGAGGGAAATGCGTCGGCGAAGGTGCGCTATCCGATGGGTTCTTTCTGGATGATGAACTCGCACACATCGTCGCCTTTGGCGATGCACTTGGATTCGTTGACCCGGAACTCTTTGCCGCCGGAGACCCACTTGAGGCCCTCTTGCAGCAGGCCCAGGGCCATGTAGCACACGGGCCGGTCGCTGGTGTTGGCCCGGCCCCAGCACACCGGACAGCGGTGGATGGTGTAGACAAAGACATCGTCTTTTTCTTCCACGGTGGTGACCTGGTCGCTGAAGCTGCTGAAGATTTGGGCCATGGCCTTGAGGCCGATGGTGAGCTTGGTCTTCAGCGGCAGCACTTTGAAGGCCAGGTCGCCCACGCCGGCCAAAGCGCCAAAGCCGCGCAGGCCCTCGGAAAACGCGGCCCGACCGGCCCGCAGGGCCAGGCCACGACCGCCCCGGGGGCCGTACATTTCTTCCAGGGCCAGGTTGAGGGCCGAGAAGTCGGCGAAGTCGAACTCTTTTTCCAGATTATCGGGAGGCATTTCCTCCATATAATGTTCCAAACCGGCCAGCCGCAGCACGGCTTTCATGCCGTGGGTGCCCATCACTTCTTCCAGGGCTTGCAAAGCGATGCGCCCGATTTTGTTGGGGTAATAATAACCGCTGGGGGGAATTCGCCGTTTGTCGCTCATGTAACCACCACCTCAGACAGGAATCGCAAAGGCTGCAACAAGGACAGGAAAAGCCGCCCGTCGCCGCGCTGTGGAAGCGCCCTCCGGCGAGGGTAAGGACCCCGCCCTCCCAGTTGGGTGGCCCCCTGTGTCGGGCGTCCGGGCGTAGGGCACTACACCAAAGCTTCCAGTTCCTGCACCGCGCGGCGCATGTCCAGGAAGATGAGGCCCAGTTTGGCCTGCTCGCGGGCCAGCACGGTCAGCACCGCTTCTTCGCCCACCGCCATGAGGATGACATAGCCGTTTTCGCCTTTGATGTAGACCTGTTCCAGCCGCCCGCGGCCTAATTCCATGGCAATGCGCTCACCCAAGGAAAGCATGGCCGCGGACATGGCCGAAACCCGCTCTTCCTCGATGCCCTGGGGCAGCGCCGACGCGATGGTCAGCCCGTCCACACTGACGATGGCCGAAGCTTCGATGTCGGGCGATACGGCTTGCAGTTCCCGCAGGCGGTCCACCATTTGTTGCGTGCGTGTCTTGGCCAAGGCTCGCCTCCTTCACAAAGAGTTTTGCGATATACTACTGACAATTATGCAAATTGTCAAGAGGCTCGGCGCCATCTCGACAGCCGATATCCCTATTGTACCACTTCAAACCCGTCTTCGGGTGTGAAAAGGAAAAAAGTCACCCGACCGGGGTAAACCATCACGACTTTTTCATACTTCTGGTCGCCCAGCTCGATGACCAGACGGTAGCGCCCGGCCGGCAGGTTGTTGAGGGCGAAGTTTTCCTGATAGTAGGGGTCGCGCAAAATGCCCCCGGCCCGGCCATAAGTGTGGGTGACAATCAAGCGCCGCCCCTGCCACAGGGCGCGCACTTCGGGGGTCCAGTCCCGGGGCTCGATGGTGATGGTGCCGAAATCCCACAAGCGGCCCTGTTCGTCATACACCTGCCCCACCAGCACGCCCCAGCCCACGGGCGGCGCAATCCACAGCTCGGGGTTGAGCAAGGGCGCGTGCTGCAAAGGCGCGTCGTCGCGTAGGGGCATCCGAATTTCCAGGTGCACATGGGGGCCGTCGCTTTTGCCCGTGCTGCCCACCAGGCCAATGGCCGTGCCCTGAGGCACCCACTGCCCCCGTTGCACGAAGATGGTTTCCAGATGGGCGTACAGGGAATACAGCACCTGTCCCTGCCAGCCCAAATCGTGCCGAATGACCACGGCCAGGCCGTAGGGGTCGCCGTTGCGCTCGCGGCCAAAGGTGAAGCCCTCACCGGCCCACACCACCCGGCCCGAGCCAATGGCCAGCACCGGCGTGTCGAAGGGTGCAGGGATGTCGATGCCGCCGTGAAGCCGGCCCGAGCCCTCGGACCGGGCCGCGAAGCGATAATCGGCGATGGGAATATCCTCGAAGCCGGGGGGAAACACCCGCCCGAAGAGGAAATGGTCGTGGGGTGTGGGGGCCCAGGGTTGCGGGTACGCGGGGGGCAGCCACACGGGGGGCATGGGCGTGGCCGAGGCCTGCGCCGCGGGCACGGTGAAGCGGTTCTGCAGCGGCCAGGGCGCGGCCAGCACCTTGCGCCCACCCCGCGGCATAGGGGTGGGGGTGGGCTGGAATTCGGCTACGGCGTCGGCGCGCGTCACAGACGGCGCGGCCAGGGCTCCGGCCAAAACCAGGGCTAAAGTGAGCAGCCAGAATCGGCGGAAAAAGGGCATGAGCCGTTTTACTCCATCATAGACTACACGCAATTATAGCAGAAGAGTGGGGTTATGAGGGGCCGCGTTTTGGCGCGGCAATGAGGACGCTTTGCGACGGGCAGGGGAAATAAGCAGAAACGCGGCAAGACGCCGGCGCCCTTGGCCTCACGGCAACACATACAAAATCTCCTCCGGCGGCGGGGGTGGGGCCAGAAAGTACAGCGTCGTCCACTGATGCCACGAGACATAATCGTCGTCGGAATAGCCCAGGTCAATCCACGGGCGGCCCGGAATGCCGCCGCCGGTGTCGAGGATGCGGCCAAAGCCATAACCCGGCACATAGACCTGCATCCCCTTCATGCTGCGATACCACGGCACGGTGACCGCGATGACGCCTTTTTGCAGTCGCGCGCCGCTGGCCGTGGTGGAGCTGCAGCGCCCGCCGCCCACCCGGCACGGCGAGTACGAAGTGGCATACACCCGCACCGCGCGCCAGTAGCGAATGGGGCCGTCGGGCGTGTCCAAGGTCCGCACCACCACTTTGGTGCCATAGCCCACCACCCGCGGCTGCGGCTCCTGCACCACCCATTCCCCCACGGGCAGGCGTTGGGCCTCTTCGCCGTCCACATAGCGCACCCGCTCCCAGCGCACTTTGATGCCCGGACGCCCTTCCTGCACCACCTGCACCGTGTCCAGTTCCACATCGGGCAGGGCGCGCACTTCGTTGTCGTAGGGGATGCTCTCCTGGCGGCTGACCCAGGTTTCGGTCACCCGGTGCACCTGCAGGGGAACCCCGGCGGGCAGGGGTTCGGTCTCCGCGGGGGTCACCCCGTCGAGCCCCAGCAGGGGAACCCGCAGACGCGCCAACGCGTGGCCCACCGAGAAAGCCGCCAGCCGCGCCCGGTGTTCGGCCTGGGGGGTGCGCACTACCACCTCGCGGGCCGGGCGCCAATGCCACACCCCCGCCTGGGCCGACCACAAATCGCCGGGGTGCAGGGGCAGGGCCAGCGCCAGCGCCTCGGCTGGGGAAGCCGCCACCGCGCGCGTCGCGCCGCGCGCCCCCTGGGGCCCCTGCCAACGCCACAGGCGGGCGCGACGCAGGTCCAGCAACACTGCAAGGCCCGCGTCTTCGGGCCAGGTGCGGTCGGGTTCCCAGGGCAGCCCGTTGAGCCGCACCTCATCGCCGGGGAACCAGGGCACCCCGGCCAGGGTCAGGGCATCGGCCGGCCAGGGCGAAGACACGGCCACTGTGGCCACATCCCGGCCATCGACCCGCACCAGCACCTGCCGCGCGGAAAGTCCGGGCGTCGGCTCAGGCGCGCGGCCGACGCCGGTTCCCAAAGCCACCAACACCAGGCCGGTGAGCACCAAAGCCCAAGCCAACGGCGCGCGCCACATCGCTCCCTGCCCCGCCGCGGGTCACCCATCCACCGTCAAGGGGTGCAAAGCCTGCAGGGCCCGCTGGCCGTCTTTTGCGGCCACCACCAGGCTGATGGCCACCTCACTGGCGCCCTGGGCAATGGCAATGACATTGATGCCCCGGGCGCCCAGGGCGCTGAAGATGCGGCCCGCGATGCCCGGCGTGTGGCGCATGCCTTCGCCCACCAGGGTGACGATGACTACATCCTCCATGGCCCGCACCCGGTCGATGTCACGGCGGGCAATTTCCGCGGCAAACGCGGCCTCGACGGCCTGCACTACGGTGCGCTGCCGCGCGCCGGGCACGATGAAGCAAATGCTTTGCTCCGACGAGGCCTGGCTGATGAGCAGCACGCTGGTGCCGGTGCCGGCCACCGCGGCAAAAGTGCGGGCCGCCACGCCGGGCACGCCCAACATGCCCCGGCCTTCGACGATGATGAGGCTGAGGTCGCGAATCAGGGTGATGGCCTTGATTTGCCCCGGCGTCACCTGCCGCTCGCGCACGATGAGGGTGCTGGGGCCCTGGGGGTGAAAGGTGTTGCGCACCCGCAGGGGAATACCGGCCTCGATGACCGGGCGGATGGTTTTGGGGTGCAGCACTTTGGCCCCAAAATAGGCCAGCTCCGCGACTTCCCGGTACGACAGTTCGGGGATGGTGTGCGCGTTGGGAACCAGCCGAGGGTCGGCGCTCATGACGCCATCCACATCGGTCCAAATCCAGACCTCGGCTGCGGGCAGCAGCGCGGCCAGCAAGGCGGCGGAATAGTCGCTGCCCCCACGGCCCAAGGTGGTGACCACGCCCTCGGGGGTGGCGGCGAGAAAGCCGGGCACCACCACCACCCGCCCGGGCTCCAGCCGGGGAACCAGGCGGGCCTGCACCCGCTGCCGCGAGGCTTCCAGGTCGGGGTGCGCGGCGCCAAAATGCGCGTCGGTAACCAGCACTTCGGCCGCGTCGAGAGCTTCGGCAGGCACACCCTGGGCTTGCAGCGCCGCGGTGAGCAGGGCCACGCTCATGCGCTCGCCTAAGGCGGCCACTGCGTCCAGGCCCCGGGGCGTGGCCTCGCCCAGCACGGCCATAGCCTGGCCCAGGCTCTCGAAGGTTTCCAGGTGGCGCTGCACTTCCATCCACACCATGGGCCGGGGGCGGGTGGGAACCAGGCTTTTGGCGATGGCCCAGTGGGCCTCTTCTAAGGCCTGGCGGGCCCGGCGCACCGCATCCAAATCGCCCTGAGCCGCGGCTTTGGCCGCGCGCAGCAGTGTGTCGGTGGTCCCGGCCAGGGCCGAGGTCACCACCACCACGCCGGGCCAGCGGTCGGCTTCGCGGCGCACAATGTCCACCGCGTGGCGCATGGCCGCGGGGCTGCCCACCGAAGTGCCGCCGAACTTCATCACCAGGGGCCGTGCAGCTGCCGGGGCCATGGGTTTCCCTCGGCTTCAGGCCTGGTTTTGGGTCGTGGCGCCCCGCCGCGGGGCCAGGCGCTCCAGGGCCCGCCGCGAAATCTTGTTGATTTTGCGGCAGCGGGGGCAGGGGTAATCAAAATGCTCCAGGCCTTGCTCGTCCAGCGCCTGCAATGCGGCCTCAGCCACCTTGCGGCTAATGTTCAACGGTGCGCCACAATAGGTACAGCGCAACATAAGGCACCTCCTGGGTGAGGGAACTGCCCTAAGTGTACCCCGTTTCGCCGCGAACGCCAAATGAGCAGGGAGCCCGGTAGGGGCGCACGGCAGTGCGCCCAGGGGATGAAACCGCGGATGAACGACAGCAGTCAGCGGTCAGCAGTCAGCAGGAAGCAACGCCCGCCACCCGCCACCCGCCAACTACCAACTACCAACCACCAACTTCCAACTTCCAACTTCCAACCACCACCCCTTACAACCAAGGAGTCAACGCGTCCAACACCGGCTCGATAGTGGGCAGGTCGGCGCCGGCTGTGCGCAACACCGCGTCGGGGTCCTTCAGGCCGTGGCCGGTGACCACCGCGACGATGGTCTTGCCGCGCGGGTCCAGCGCGGCCCGGCGAATTTCCGCGGCCAAGCCCGCCAGCCCGGCCGCCGACGCCGGTTCCACCCACACCCCCTCCGCGGCCAGCAAACGCTGCATGGCCAAAATTTCTTCGTCGGGCACGGCGATGATGCGCCCGCCCGATTCCCGGGCCGCGGCCAGGGCCTCAGCCCCCCGGGCCGGTTTGCCAATGCGAATCGCGGTGGCCACGGTCTCGGGATTTTCCACCGGATGCCCCAGCACCAGGGGCGCGGCCCCCGCGGCCTGCACGCCCAGCAGCCGGGGCAGGCCCGTGCCCTTGGCCCGATGATAGGCCCGAAAGCCCATCCAATACGCGGTAATATTGCCCGCATTGCCCACAGGAATGGCCAGCCAGTCGGGCGCCCGGCCCAGGGCATCCACAATCTCAAAGGCCGCGGTTTGCTGCCCCTGCAGGCGATAAGGGTTGATGGAATTGACCAGGGCCACAGGATAGTGGGCCACGGCTTCGCGCACCAGGGCCAGCGCGTGGTCGAAGGAACCCCGCACCTGCACCACCTGTGCGCCATAGGCCAACGCGCCGGCCAGCTTGCCGCGGGCGATTTTGCCTTCGGGCACCAGCACCAAGGCCCGCACACCGGCCCGCGCGGCATAAGCCGCGGTGGCGGCCGCGGTGTTTCCGGTGGAAGCGCAGATGACCGTGCGCGCGCCGCGGCCCACGGCTTCCCCCACCGCGGCGGCTAAGCCCCGGTCCTTGAACGAGCCGGTAGGGTTGAGGCCTTCGTATTTGACGAACAGCTCAAAGCCGCCCCCCAGGGCCTCGGCCAGCCGGGGCATGGGGATGAGGGGCGTATCGCCTTCGCTCAGCGAAAGGGGCACGGTGTGTTCTGGCAAGTCGAGCCATTCCCAATAGCGGGCCAAAATGCCGGGTCGTCGCATGATGTCCTTCTCCTGGCAGCAGGGGAACGCAGCGCGTGACCGCGCCACAGGGGCGCATGGCCATGCGCCCGGGGAAAGGGATGCGTCGGGGGTAAAAGGAGCGGGGGAAACAGGCCGCGCTACGGCTCGCCAACGGGGGGCGGTGCGGCGAAGAACAGCTGCCACCACCAATACCACGGCGGGTGTTCCCCCGGCGGGGGGGAAGCTGCTGCGGCATGGGCCGGGCCCGGGGTGGGGGTCAAGGGCAGCACCCGGGCCGGACGCTCGTCGGGCCCCACCAGGCCCAAACCGGCCCGGGCCGTGGCCGCCCAGGCCTCGGGCGGCAGGGTGGCGCTGAGCTGCACGGCCAGCGCGGCGTGGGTGGCGCTGAGCTGCGCGTGCTCGGTAGCCACCGCGTCGCGCAGGGCCCGCAGGCGCTGCACCCGCAACGCGTAGCGGGTGAGCGAGGCCAACACGCCCACCGTGGCGATGAGCAGGAACACGGTCCAGCCCAGGCGCCAACGCTGCTCGTTCATGCGCGCCGTTCCCCTGACGCGGGGCTATCGCCGCCCGCGCGGTTGCCACACCGGATTGGCCAGCTCGGCCTCGGGCGCGGGGTCGATGCGCACAGGCGTGGCCTTGTAGTGCGGAATTTTCGCCTGCGGGTCCAAAGGCGCGTCCATGGTAAGCAGGTTGGCCGCGGCCTCGGCGAAGTGGAAGGGCAGGAACACCACGCCGGGGGTGGTTTTGTCGGTGACATGGGCGCGCACCACCACCGAGCCGCGGCGGGAGCTCACCCGCACGGGCTGCCCGTCGGTAATGCCCAGCGCGTCCGCGTCGATGGGGTGCATTTCGACCACGGGCATGGGGTAAAGCGCGTCCAGGTCCGAATGGCGGGTCATGGTGCCACCGTGCCAGTGTTCCAACAGCCGGCCTGTGGTCATGGTCAGGGGGAACTGCCGGGTGGCGGGCTCCGGCGCGTCGGGGAAGTCCAGGGGGAAGAAGCGGCCCTTGCCCGAGGGGAAGCCCCTGGTGTACAGGAAGGGCGTGCCGGGGTGGTCTTCGCTGGGCACGGGCCACTGCAGCCCCACCCGGTCGATGCGTTCGTAGGTGATGCCCCGAAACGCGGGCACCGCGGCCGCGATTTCGGCCCAAATTTCCCGGGGGTGGGTGTAATGCCAGCCCGCGCTGTAGGGCAGGCCCAGCTTGGCCTCAATGCGCCGGGCCAGGTCGGCCAAAATCTCCCAATCCGCGCGCGCCTGGCCGCGGGGTTCCAACGCCTTACGCACCCGTTGCACACGGCGGTCCGTGTTGGTGAAAGTGCCGTCCTTCTCGGCGAACGAAGCCGCGGGCAGAAAGACATCGGCATACACGCCGGTTTCGTTGAGGAACAGGTCCTGCACGGCCAGGAATTCCACCTGCCGCAAGTGCTCCTCGGCCTCGGCCAGGTTGGGTTCCGACATGAGGGGGTTTTCGCCCATGACGAACAGGCCCCGCACGCCCTGGGGCCCCGCGGCCTTGAGGATTTCGGTGACCGTCAGGCCGGGTTGGGTGGGCAAAGTGCCCGGGGGCAGGTGCCACACCTGCTCCCAGTGCGCGGCGTTGGCCGGGTCGCTCACTTTCATATAGCCGGGATACACGCTATTGAGCACGCCCATATCCGACGCGCCCTGCACATTGTTTTGCCCGCGCAAGGGGTTGAGGCCCGTGCCCACCTGCCCCACATGGCCGGTGAGCAAGGCCAGATGCACCAGCGACAGCACACTGGCCGTGCCATGGGCGAACTGGGTCATGCCCATGCCCCAGAACAGCATGGCCCGCCGGGCCTGGGCATAAAGCCGCGCGGCTTCGATGATGTGCTCCTTAGGCACGCCGGTGACCTGCTCGGCGAACTCGGGGGTGAATTTTTCCATGGAGCGGGCGAATTCCTCGAAGCCTTCGGTGTGCTGGGCCACGAAGTCCGCGTTGTACCACCCTTCCCGAATGATGACATGGGCCATGGCCGAAAACAGGGCCACATTGGTGCCCGGCTTGAGGGGCAGCCACAGGGTGGCGTAATCGGCCAGTTCGATGCGCCGGGGGTCGACCACGATGAGCTTGACACCCCGCTCTTGCACCGCGCGCTTGATGAACGCGCCGATGACGGGGTGGTTTTCGGTGGTGTTGGAACCGGCCACCAGCGCGACCTCGGTTTCCAGCACTTCCAGCGCGGTGTTGCTCATGGCCGCGGAACCGATGGCCGCCTGCAACGCGGAAACGCTGGACGCGTGGCACAAGCGGGCGCAGTGGTCCACGCTATGGGTTTGAAACAGAGCCCGGAAGAGCTTTTGCAGCAGGTAATTGTCTTCGTTGGTGGCCTTGGCGCTGCCATACGCGGCCAGGGCCCGGGGCCCGCTGGTGCGGTAAATCTCCACCAGCCGCTCGGCCACGAAGTCCAGGGCTTCGTCCCACGACACTTCCACCCAATCGTCCATGCTTTGGGCCGGGGTGCGCGCGCCGCCGCGCTGAGGGGTCTTGCGCATCAGCGGTTTGGTGATGCGATGGGGGTGATAAAGGTAATCCAGACCATAGCGGCCCTTGACGCACAGCAATCCCCGGTTGGCCACGCCATCCCACGGGGCCTGGACCTCATAGATGTAGTCGTCTCGCAAATGGAGTTCCAAAGTGCAACCCACGCCGCAATACGGGCAAATGGTACGCACGACACGGTCGGGCTGGAGCATAGGGGCCTCCTTCCACCGGGGCGGGAAGCGGACGGACGGTGCTTTGAGTATACCAGAAGTGGCAAGGAAAGGTGCGCGGCGGCCGCGCGGGCTCATCAATAGACGAACTCGCGAATGTCGTAGCGGCTGATGCGCGGCCGGGCCTGAGGCGCGGCGACGCGCAGTCCGGCGACGATGGCCTGCATTTGGGCCCGTTGCTCGTCGGGGCGCAAGGGCTGCAGGCCCTCGCGGGCTGCATCGCGGGCGTAGGGCATGTTGGGGGTCACCACCAGCTCGGAGAAGTAGAGAATATCGTCCCGGTCCAGGGGCAAGGCGTTGAGCAAGGCGATGGTATCGGCCACATGGCCGGCCGCGAAGCGCTGCCCGCCCGCGCCCAGCAGGATGATGATGCCCACGCTGAGCCCGGCGGCCTTCATGGCCTGCACCGCGACCAGGGCATCTTCGGGCTCGCCGGGTTTGCGCAAAAAGCGCAGCAGGGGGCCGTGGCCGCTTTCCAGGCCGATATAGACCCGCCGCAGCCCGCGCGCGGCCAGCGCGGCGTAATCGGCCGGGCTTTTGCGCTCGCCGCTGAACGCGTCGAGGAAGGCGAACATGTCGCCAAAACGCGGCTCGGGGAAGACCCGTCGCACCGCCTCCAGCCCGGCCAACAGGCGGGGCATGGGGGCCACCAGCGCGTTGGCCGCGCCCAGGAACACCCCCCGGCGCATGGGCAGGCCAGGGCCCAAAAAATCCCGCACCGCGCGCGCGTGGTGTTCCACCTGCTGGGGGCTTTTGATGCGAAAGGCCTGGCCGCGGTAAAAAGTGCAAAAGGTGCAGGTGTTGAACGAGCATCCCTCGGTAATTTGCACCACCACGGCCAGATACTGGTCGGGCGGCAGAATGCCGATGGGCCGATACACCTGGTGGAAGCGGGTCGCGTCGCCGCGCGAGGCCGCCTCGTCGAAGGCCAGGGCGGCCCGCAAGCGGGGGAGCATGTCGGCCGGCGGCGCATGGCGAAAAGTGACCTGCCCGGCTTCCAAAGCCTGCACGAACGCGGCCACCTGCCGGCGGGCGCGGGCCTCGACGGCCAGAGCTTCGTCTTGGGAAAGGCGGCGACGCTGGCGAGGTTGGCCGGGCACGCGCCATTTGACCAGCATGGTGCCGTTGAGGGCCCGGCGGTAAATCACCCGGTCGAAGATGAAGGTCCACGGCCGGCCCGAAGCCTCGTAAGTGTACACCTCCACCTGGTCGTACAGGCCCAGGCTCCAGGTCCAGCCGCCTTCCAGGGGCCGCCAGCGGAACACGCGGCCCTGCCATTGGCCTTCCACACTGGGCAACAGGCTCATGCCGCGACCTCGGATGCGGGCTGCAAGTGGCGCTCCACCTCGTCCACCTTGACGCTGAGCACTTGCGAAGTGCCGTCGTCGCGCATGGTCACGCCGTAGAGGACCTCGGCTATCTGCACGGTGTGGCGGTTGTGGGTGATGATGAGGAATTGGGTCTCGCGGCTGAGTTCCTGCACCAGCTCGCCGAAGCGGACCACATTGGCCTCGTCGAGCATGGCATCCACTTCGTCGAGCACGCAGAAGGGCGTGGGCGAAACCTGCAGCAGGGCGAAGATGAGGGCCACCGCGGTCAGGCTGCGCTCGCCGCCCGAGAGCACGGCCAGGCGCTGGGCCCGTTTGCCGGGCAGGCGGGCTTCGATGTCCACACCCTGGGGCCGCCCCTGGTCGTCGGTTTGCAGCACCAGCCGGGCCTTGCCGCCGCCAAACAGCCGGGTGAACAGCCGGCCAAAAGCGCGGTTGACCGCGTCGAAAGTGCGGCGGAATTCCCGGCGCATGGTCGCGTCGAGCTCGGCGATGAGCTCCTGCAGGTCGTGGTCCGCGCGACGCAGGTCTTCCAGCTGTTCGTGCAAAAAGGCCACCCGCTGGGCCAGGGTTTCGTATTCCTGGCGCAGTTCGGGGCCGGGCGGGGGCCCAAGGCGACGCATGCGGCCCCGCAAACGGCGGATGGTTTCCTCCAGGTCCGGCGGCGCCTGCGCCACCGAGGGCAGGCGCTCCACCCCCTGGGCCAGGGGCAAGGGCTGCTCGCCCCACACCTCGGGCGGGGCTTCCAGGGCCACAGGGCCAAAGTCGTCGTGGATTTGACGCTGCAGGCTGTGCAGCCGGTCCCGGGCCCGAGCCAGGGCCAGGCGGGCCTGCACCGCGCGCTGCTCCGCGCGCTGGGCCTGCTCCCGGGCCTGGCGCAGGGCGGTTTGGGCCGCGTCGTGCTCGGCTTCCAGGGCCTGGAGCTCGGCCTCCAGGGGCTCCAGCTGCGCTTGCAAGGCTTCCACCCGGGCCCACAGGTCCCGGCTGCGGTTCTGCGCGGCCTGCCACGATTGCCGGGCCTGCTCCCAGGCGGCGTCCAGGTGCCGACTCTTTTGGGCCAGGGCTTGAATCTGGCTCTGGGTCTGCTGCACCTTTTGGGCCCGGGCCTGATGCTGCTGCCGGGCCTCGCGCCAGGCGCGTTGGGCCACCTGGGCCTGGGCTTCCCAATAGGTCATGGCCTGGCGGGCCGCATCCAAATCGACCTGGGCCAGGGCGCGCTGCTTTTCGCGCAGCGCGGCGCGCGCCTGCTCCAGCGTCTGGGCCAAGTCTTGCGCCTGCTGCTGCACCTGGTTCAGCGCATCCCGGGCGCGCGCCCAACGGGCCTGGGCTTCGGCTTGCTGCTGTTGGTGCAAAGTCAGGGCCTGGCGGGCCTGTTCATAGGCCAGGCGCTTTTGTTGGGCCGCTTCACGGGCCTGGGCCGCGCGTTTTTGCGCCTCACGGGCGCGCTGCCGGGCGCGTTGCAAGGCGTCCCGGGCCTGTTGCAGGGTCTGCTCGGCCTGCCGAAGCTGAGCCTGTTGCGCGTCCAGGTCCTTTTGCAACGCGGCCAGGTCGGCTTCCAGCGCGCGGCGCTCGCGGGTGCGTTGGAGCACGGCGCGGCCTTTGGGTCGGCCCACCACCACGCCGCCCTGGGGCGCGTAGGCTTCCCCCGCGAGGGTGACCACCCACACCCCCGGCGGCGCCTGGGAACGCACGCGGCGGGCCGTGGCCCGGTCTTCCACCACCCACACCCAACCCAGCAGGGCCTGGGTTGCGGCCTGGGCCTCGGGGGCCACCCGCACCAGGTCGGCGGCGGAACCGAGCACGCCCGCGGCGCGCGGCGGCGGTGGGGGTTCCCCCCGGGTGGGGGGCTGCTGGGGGAAAAGCAGCACCCGGCCGGGCGCGTTGCGCACCTGGTCGAGGAGTTCGTCGGGGTCGCCGGGCACCAGCACGGCTTCGGCCCACAGGTCCAGCGCGGCCGCGATGGCCACCTCGTGGGCTTCTTCCACGGCCAGATAGGGGCCCAGCAGGCCGCGCACCCGGCCCCGCACCTGCTGCAGCACAAAGCGCGCAGCCTCGTCGTGGCCCACCAAATCGCGCTCGGCCTGGCGCAGGCCTTCCAGGCGGGCCTGCAGCCGTTGGAACCGGGCCTGCAACGCGGTGAGGGCCTGTTGCAGGCGCCGCTGTTCGGCCTCGGCCTGCTGGAGCGCGGCCCGGGCCTGCTCGGCCGCGGCCTGGGCCTGTTGTTCTTCGCCGCGGGCCTGCTCATAGGCGTCCTGGGCCTGGTGCCAGGCCTCCTCGGCCGCGCGACGGCGTTGCTCCAGCGCGGCTTGCTGCTGTGCATGGCGTTGGCGCAGCGCGTCGAGCTCGTCCATCTGCTGGGCCAGGGTTTGGGCCCGGGCCTGCAGAGCTGCCTGCTCCTGGGTCAAACGCTGCACTTCGCGGCGGGCCCGGTCGAGGGCCTTTTGCGCCTGCCGACGGGCGGCCCGGGCTTCCTCGAACGCGATGCGCGCGGCCTCCAGCGCGTCCCGGGCTTCCTGCCAGGCCTGTTCGCGTTGCTGCACCTGGGCGGCCAGGCTCTGCAAGGCCTCCTGGTGAAAGGCCAAAGTCTCCTGGGCCCGGGTGAGCGCGGTTTGGGCTTCGCTGCGCTCCCGGTCTAAGCGTCGCAGCTGCTCCTCGGCCTGCTGGCGCCGGCGGTCTTCGGCCTGCCAGGCCCGCTGTGCCTCACGCACCTGGCTCACCAGGGTCTGACGCTGCTCGCGCAAGGCCCGAATGCGGGCGAAACGCTGCTGCTGCGCGGCTTCGGCCGCGCGCAAACGGGCCTGGGCGGCATCCCAGGCGCGCTGGGCTTCGTGGTGAGCCTGCAGCGCGTCTTGCACGGCCTGCACGGCCTGCTGCCAGCGGTAGCCATACCACACCCGCAGGTGCTGGCGCAGTTCCTCTTGTAAAGCTTCCAGCTGGCGGCCGCGCTGCATTTGGCGCTCCAAACGGCGCAGGCGGGGTTCCAGCTCGGCCAGCAGGTCCTGGGCGCGTTCCATGTTGCGGCGGGTGGCATCCAGGCGGCGCAGGGCTTCCTCCCGGCGCTGGCGCACTAAGCCAATACCGGCGGCTTCTTCGAAGAGCGCGCGGCGGTCTTCGGGCCGCAGGGCCAAAATGGCATCGACCATGCCCTGACCAATGAACACATGCGCGCCCTCGGAAAGCCCGGCCTGGGCCAGCAGCTCCTTGACATCCCGCAGGCGCACCCGCTGGCCGTTGAGCAAGAACTCGCCGCGGCCATCGCGGTAGGCCCGACGGGTGAGGGAAACTTCGGCAAAGTCCACGGGCAGGGCGGCGTCGCCGTTGTCGAGCAGCAGGGTGACTTCGGCCATGCCGGCCCGGGCCCGGTTGGGGGAACCGGCGAAAATCAGGTCCTCGGTTTTGCGGGCCCGCAGCAGCTGAAAGGAGGTTTCGCCTAAGGCCCAGCGCAGGGCGTCGACGATGTTGGATTTGCCTGCGCCGTTGGGCCCCACGATAGCGGTGATGCGGGGTGAAAATTCCAACCGGGTGGGCGCGGCAAAGGTCTTGAAGCCGTGGAGTTCCAGCGCGCGTAAATGCATGGGCTCACTCGTCGGCAAAGCCCACGGCCGCGGCATCGGCAGCGGGGGATTGGTCCGCGGCCTGGGCGGGGTCATCCCAGGAAGTCAGGGGCGGCAGCGCCTCCAGCGAAGGCAGACCGAAGTGCTGCAAAAAGGCCTCGGTCACCGCGTAGAGGATGGGGCGTCCGGGGGTGTCGGCCCGGCCCACTTCTTCGATGAGGCCCTTTTCCAGCAGGCTGCGCACCACGCCGTCGCTGTTGACCCCGCGCAGGGCCTCGATTTGGGGCCGGGTGATGGGCTGACGATAGGCGATGATGGCCAGGGTTTCCAGCGCGGCGCGGCTGAGGCGGGCCGTGGCTTCCAGGTTCAAGAAGCGCGCCACCAAAGGGCCGAATTCGGGCGCGGTGACCAGGCGCACCCGGTCGCGCAGGCGTTGCAGGCGCAGGCCCCGCTGCTGCAGGCGCTCTTCCAGCATGAGCAGCGCGGCTTCCACCTGGGTGAGGTCCTGGCCAGTGACCTGGGCCAAACGGGCCACGGGCACCGCTTCGTCGGCCACGAAAAGCAGGGCCTCGAGTTGGGCATCCAGGGGGCCTGGAATGGTTTGGGCTGCGGTTGCGTCGGTCATGGTACAATCCTCGCGCCGGAGCGCTAATGGATTATTGTAACATGAGATGCCGCATCTATCGGGGCTTCATTCAACCCCTCCCCCCGGCCCCCTCCCCTCGTAGGGGAGGGGGAGATGGTGTGGCGCGCGCCGGTTCCAGGGTGGAGGGATGCAACACAGCCAAGGCCACCAGTCTGGCCAAGGCTCTCCAACCCCTCCCCCCTGGCCCCTCTCCCCTCATAGGGGAAGGGGGAGAAGACGCGCCGCGCGGCTATTCCCCTCCCCCCTTAGGAAGGGGGGAGGGGTTAGGGGTGGGGGGATACGACACTGCCAGAGCCTCACGCCGGGCCAACGCCGCCCAACCCCTCCCCCCC
>JALSPJ010000058.1 GCA_026985995.1 Anaerolineales bacterium | reverse complement strand
GCTGCCTCCGCTGCGCTGGCTGCAACAGGCTCTGCCATTCGCGGTGTGGGATTTCAAGGCCGACGCGTTCGACGGGCGGGTGGACCTCAGCCCCCAAGGGGTGCTGCTGGCGGCCACGCTGGTGTGGCAGGGTGTGCTGCGCGGCCCCCAGGGGGAACAAACGGCCGAACTGCGTGTGACTTACACGGCCGGGGATTTCGGCGCGGTGGAATTGCCCCCCATGCCCGACGATGCTGGCGCCGCGGACCAGGGGGCCGCCCCCGGCGAGGCCTTCCTCACGCCCGAAGGCGTCCCCCTGCCGCCCAACGCGTTGGCCACCGAGGAAGAAGGCGTGTATATCGTGCCCTGGCCCACCGAGCAGGTGCAAAGCTGGCTGCGCGATGCGCTGTCACAGTACGACTTTTTCATCGAACAAGAAAGTCAGGAAGTCGTCGCGGGAACCCGGGTGGATTACTGGATTGTCAGTCAGGGCGCGACGCGGTGGGCCATTTATTTCCTGAGCATATCCGATGGAACCGGCGTGCTGCTCGCGCCGCCGTGAAACTCCATGGTGAGCCCCTCCCTCCCGGTAAAGGTGAGCCGGCCCTCGTGCGTGACAGGCGGGGGTCGGCTCGCCTTTCTACGCCCTTTGCGGCCGGGTGAACAGGCTGCGTAGGTCGGGCCACATCCAGGGCAGGGCCAGCAGCCCGCCCAAGGCCGCGGCCAACAGGCCGGCCAGCAGCCCGGTTCCCTCCAACCGTAGCACGGCCCAGGCCGCGCCCCCGCCCAGCCCCGCGGCCAGCAGGGTGCGCCACCAGGTGCCGCCCAGGTGCAACACCCGCGGGTCGCGCCGCGCGGTGAGCCCCAGCAGCAACGCGGCTTCGCTGGTGAAGGCCAGCGCGTTGGCCAGGCCAATGCCCACCGCGCCCAACGAGCGGCCAAAGAGCACGGCCAAGGTCAAATAGGCCGCGGTGTTGAGCCCCGCGGCCAGCAAGGGCGTGCGCGCGTCCTGGCGGGCGTAAAACCCGCGCGCGGCCAGTTCCAGCAGCGCGTGGCCCGTCATGCCCGCCAGGTAAGCCCGGGTGGTGGCCACCACCAGACGCGTGTCCGCGAAATTCAGGCCCAACACCCCCAGCAGCCCGGGCAGGCTCACGCCCAGCACCACGGCCGCGGGCACGGTGAGCGCGATGACCGCGCGCAGGCCCCGGTTGAGGGTGCTGGCGTAGCCGGTCCAATCCTGCCGCGCGCTGAGTTCCGACAAAGTGGGCAGCAAGGCCAGGCCCATGGTGGTACCCAGCAGGGTCTCGGGCACCTGCATGATGAACCAGCCATAGGCCAGCGCGGTGACCGCGCCGGTTCCCAAACGGGAGGCCAGGTTGTCGCGGGCCAAAAAGACGAGCTGGATGAAAAACATGGTGGCCACCCGGGGGCCCATCAGGCGCAGCACCTGCCGCACCCGAGGCGCGCGCCAGGTAAGTTCGGGCCACCAGCGAAAGCCATAGCGCAGCAGGCCGGGCACCTGCACGCCCAAATGCAGCAGCGCGCCCAAAATCACGCCATAGAGCAGGCCATAAACCCCCAGCCCCAGACCGGGCAGCGCTACCGGGCCCAGGCGGAGCCCTTCCCCCGGAGCCAACACCGCGATGCCGAAAATCTGGCCCAGGTTGTACATCACCGGGGCCAGGGCCGGCAACCAGAAGTGCTGGTTGGCATACAGCCCCGCGGAGACCAGCCCGCTCAGGGAGAAAATCAGCGTGCCGATGAGGTTGAGGCGCAGCAGGCGCACGGTGAGGGCCTGCATTTCGGGGCTGAAGCCGGGCGCGATGCCCAGCTCCCAGCGCACCAGGGGCCCGGCAAAGAGGGCGATGAGCACGGCTAAGGCCGCGGTCACCGTGAAGGTGAGGTTGGCCACCCGGCTGAACAGCCGCCACATCGCGGCCCGGTCTTCCCGGGTGAGCACCTCCGACAGCACGGGGATGAAGGCCATGGCCAGCGCGCCGCCCGAAATGAGCGCGAACAGCAGGTCGGGCAGGTTGTTGGCCGCGTTGAACGCGTCGATGTCGGCCGAAAGGCCAAATTCCCGGGCGATGAGCACCTGCCGCACGAAGGCCAGGGCTTTGTCGATGGTGAAAAAGAGGGCCAAAATCAGGGTGGCCCGGCCCACCCGGCTGAAACCGCGCGTCATTGGTAGAACACCCGGGAGCCCTGGATGCGGTTGTTCAGGTAGGTGAGGGTGAGGATGACCGCGAACAGCACGAAGGCCAGGGCCGACGCGTAGCCATAGCGGGTTTTGGTGAAGAATTCGTCGAAGATGACCACGCTAAAGGTGTTGACCGTGCCCTGCGCGCCGGCTTCCCGCATGACATAGATGTGGTTGAAGGCCTTGAAAGTGCCGATGACGGCGATGAGGGAGAGGAAATAGGTGGTGGGCGAAAGCAGCGGCAGAATGACATGGCGGAAAATTTGCCAGCCATTGGCGCCGTCGATGGCCGCGGCTTCTTTCAGTTCCTGGGGAATGTTGCCCAGGCCCGCCAGGTAGATGACCGTGTCGTAGCCCACATAGGTCCAGATGGAATAGAGCATGATGACCACCAGGGCCAGGCTGGGGCCCGCGGCCCAGGAAGGCAGGTCCAGCCCTGCGGCTTCGGCCAGCAGCTGGAACACCCCGCGGGGTTCCATGAGCCAGCGCTGGGGCGGCAGGCCCAGGCGGCTGAGCAGCGCGTTGACCGGCGCCGCGGCCCGGGGGGAAAACATGAGGCGGAACACCGCCGCGCTGGCCACCGCGGGGGTGACATAGGGCATGAAGTACAGCACCCGGAAGAACTCCCGGCCCTTGATGTTTTGGAAAAGCAGCACCGCGAAGAAGAGGCCCAAGGCCAGCTGGAAGGGCACCGTTCCTGCGGAATAATACACGGTGATGACCAGCCCGCGCCACACATCCCGGTCCCCGGCGCGGATGGCCACGGGCACCTCGGCCAGCAGCAACCAGCCGCCAATCATGAGGAAGAGCGCGGCCAGGGCCTTGAACGCCAGGCCGCGGTTGCCAGCCGCGTGCACCGCGGCGTGCCACACCTTCCACGAAGCCAGGAGCAACCCCGCGCCGGCGGCCATGGCCGCTACCTGCAGCACCAGGTTACGGCCCTCCTTCTCGGCCATCAGCGCGGCAAAGCGCTGCAGCTCGGCCCAGGTATATGCCGCCACCACCGCGGCCGCGGCCGCGAAGAAGGCGGCCAACCCGACCAACGCGGCGGTTTGCGCCCACGCCCGGCGCTGGCCTCGCGCGGCCCATAGCAGCGCGGCGGTGAGCACCACGGCCAGGGCCGCCAGGGTCAACACCTGCTGCCACGCGGCCCACACCTGCGGCTCGTGCAGCGCTTCGTAGAGCAGTCGGCGGAACAGGCCCGGCGTGCGCTTCATGCGCATGGCCTTGTTGGCAATGTCGAGCACCGGCCCCAGCGCGAGCACCACATACCGGGCCCACGCGCCGGCCACGCCGGCCCAGACCAGGCCGGTCACCAGGCTCAGCCCCCGGGCCGGACCGTTGGCGTGCGCGCGCCAGCCCTGCCAGGCCCCCCGGGCCGCGCGCCACGCGGCCCAGGCAAAGCCCAACGCCACCGCGGCAAACAGCAAAAAAGCCAGCGCGTCGATGGCGTCCACATAATGGCGCATCCCCACGAAATCCCCGCGGCGGATGCGCCACTTGTGCAGGCTGACATACACCGCGAAGAGCACGGGCCACAGGCCAAACACGCCGATGAGCAGCAACGACGGCGCGAGCATGGCATAAGCCTGCAAAGCCTCGCGCACCGCGCGCGCCCGTCGCCCATGCCAGCGTTGCCGCCAGGTAGTTCCAGAAGGCGAAGCCATAACCCGCTCCTTGCCGTGGGCGTGGGAGGCTCAAGCCGACGGCTTTCATTATAGCATGAGGCCGTCCGGCCCGGGGCACCCGGAGGGCCACGGCGTGCTGCGCCCGGGGAAGGCAACCGCGGATGAACGACAGCAGTCAGCAGTCAGCAGACAGCAGGGAGCACGGTAGGGGCGACCCGGCTTGTTATCCGACGTAGGGTTGAACCCCTGGGCAAAACGACATAGAATTATACCGCCTTTAAAGATCAGGCGCACCAGGAGGAGAAAACCATGCCAGCCCCCATACCTTATGCTCACCGAGAAGAAATC
>JALSPJ010000057.1 GCA_026985995.1 Anaerolineales bacterium | reverse complement strand
CTTTGTCATCGACACCCTCTTCCGGGAACACGATGCGCACGACCCCCGGGAGCGGGGCAAGTTCGCCCAGCACATGGCCGACCTCATTCGCCAGGTGGCCAACCCCGTGGAGCGGGAGACCTACATCCGCTACCTGGCCGACGCGTTGGGCGCGTCGTTCGCCAGTGTGGCCGCTTTGGTGGAACGCGGCAGCAAGGCCGCGCGTCCGGGTCGGTCGCGGCGGAGCCCTTCCCCCCAAACCCCCACCCCCCGGGCCCTGCCCGGCGTGCGCCGCGAGCGGGTGCTGCTGGGCCTGGTGCTGGCCGATTCGCAAGTGCACGCCCTGGTCGACCGCTGCCTGCGGGCCGCGGGCTTGCCGCCCTTGGGCGAAGACGATTTCGAGCACGAGCCCCATCGCGCGGTTTGGCGGGCGTGGGTGGCCGCCTTGCATCAAGTAGAATTACCCGAGCACACTTACATGGCGCAACACTTGCCCCCCGCGTTGCACCCGGTGTGGGAAGCCTGCCGTCAGGCCGGCGCGGAGATGGCGGCCTTCCCTGTGCCCCGGCGGGCCCGGGAAGCCTTGCTGCTGGCCCTGCGAGGGCGCCGCGAGGCCCGCAAGCGGCTGCTGCACGAAATGACCGCCTTGCTGCCCACGGCCTCGGCCGAGGAACAGGCACGCTATGCGCAGGCTATCCACGAGGCGCAGGGGGTGTTAAAACAAATTGACCACGCGGAACGCACGGCTTCGTGCATGTTCGAGGAGGCGCTATGAGCGCGAAGAAACCGCGTCCCGGCGACGACCCCGAGGCCGACTTGCAGCCCACGGCCCGGGAGCTGGAAGAAATCGAGGCCCTGGGCCTGGACGCGGAAGGGGTCAACAGCGGCCCGGACCCGGTGCATTTGTATTTGCGGGAAATCGGCCAGCAAGCGCTGCTGACCGCGGTGCAGGAATTTTGGCTGGCCGTGATGCTGGAAGGCGAGCGGCGTTTGCAGCATTGGGAGGAGCAGACCCCCCGCCGCAAGAACCTGAGGCGGTGCAAGGCCGTGTTTCGGGCCGTGTATGACGATTTGCTTCGGGCCTGGCAGCAGGTGGAAGCCCTGGCCGCGGCCCGGGGGTATCCGCGACCGGACCCCCTGGCCATGCTCGACGAAGTGCAGCGCATTCCCCGGGGGTGGTCCGAAGCCCAGGCCGCCTCGTATGTGTATGACTTTTTGCGCCAGGGCCCCTGGGGCAAAAGCGAAACCTGGGATGCCTACGCCCGGGCCGTGTTCGATGTGCTGGTGGCCCTCTATGTTTTGCCCCCCGAAACCCAGCAAGGCCTGGCCCGGCGTTGGAAGCGCCGCGCTGCCTGGCCCACCTGGCGGGGCTTCAGCCGTTTGCTGCCCCCTGAGGACCGCCTGCAGGCCCACCGCCGGCAAATTGCCCACTGGGCCGAGACGGCCCGGGAAACCCTGGTGCGGGCCAACCTGCGCCTGGTGGTCAGCATTGCCAAGCGCTACACCAATCAGGGGGTGCCCTTCCTGGACCTCATCCAGGAGGGCAACCTGGGCCTGTTGCGCGCGGTGGAAAAATTCGACCCCGCCCGGGGTTACAAGTTCAGCACTTACGCCACCTGGTGGATTCGCCAGGCCGTTTCCCGGGCTATTGCCGACCAGGCGCGCACCATTCGGGTGCCCGTGCACCTGATGGAAAACTACCACAAGCTCAACCGGGTGCGGCAGCAGCTGGTGCAGCAATTGGGCCGGGAGCCCACCCCCGAGGAACTGGCGGTGGAAGGGGGCTACCTGGACGCGGAGACCGCGCGGCGGGTGCGGGAAGCGTGGGCCAAAAAGCGCCCCCTGCACCCGCGCGACCGGCAACGCCTGCGCCAGGCTGTGGAAAAGGTGCGCCAGGTCATGCGCATTGCCGAAGAGCCCCTTTCCCTCGAAAGCCCGGTGGGCTCCGACGCGGAAAGCCAGCTGGCCGATTTCATCGAAGACCGGCAAACCGTGCACCCCAGCGAATACACCTGGCAGGAAGCCCTGCGGGAGCAAATTCGCAACGCGCTGGCCGTGCTCACGGACCGGGAACGGGAGGTCATTGAACTGCGCTTCGGCCTGCTCGACGGCAAAGTGTACACTTTGGAGGAGGTGGGCAAACGCTTCAATGTGACCCGGGAGCGCATTCGGCAAATCGAATCCCGGGCCCTGCGCAAGCTGCGGCACCCCAGCCGGCGCTATTTCTTGCGTGAGAGCCTGGAGGGGTGACGGTGCCGGGGCTGTCGGCGCGCGTTTCTCGCGCCCTGGTGTTGGCGTGGGTGTTATGGGATGTGGCCCACCAACTCCTGCGCGGGCGGCAGGCCTGGTTGTTGCAACAGCAGGGGGTGTTGGCCCGGTGGCCCTGGGCCGTGGCCTGGGGGTGGGTGTTGGGCGTCAGCCTGTTTTGGGCCCTGGTGGGCGCGTTGTGGTGGGTGGGTATGGCGCGCAACCAACGCTGGGCCTGGCGTTGGGCCTGGGGCCTGGGCGTGGCCTACACCCTGGCCCGGGCCGCGGAGGCCGCGCTGTGGGCCGACCCGGTTTTGGTGCGCCCCCGCCTGGCCTTTTGGCTGGGCTATGTTGCGTTGGGCCTGGCGGCCTGGCGCGTTTGGGTGCGCGCAGCGCAGCCCCCAGACGCCTTTGAAGCCCGCCCTGCGCCCCCTGAACCATCGCATTCCAAGGAGGCAACATGAGCGAAGTCGACCCCAAAATTCAGCAGCTGCGCGCCCTGCGGGCCAAAGCCTTGCAAGGCGGCGGCCTGGAGCGCATTGAGAAGCGCCGCAAGCAAGGCAAACTTACCGCGCGCGAGCGCCTGGACCTGCTGCTCGACAAAGGCTCGTTTCGCGAAATCGACATGTTCGTCACCCACCGGGCCACGGGCTTTGGCCTCGAAAAGCGCAAATACCTGGGCGATGGCGTGGTCACCGGCTGGGGCACCATCGACGGCCGCCTGGTTTTCGTCTTTTCGCAAGATTTCACCGTGATGGGCGGCAGCTTGGGCGAGGCCCACGCGGAGAAAATCGTCAAAATCATGGACATGGCCCTCAAGAACGGCGCGCCGGTCATCGGCATCAACGATTCCGGCGGCGCGCGGGTGCAAGAGGGCGTGGATTCTTTGGGCGGTTACGCGGAAATTTTTCTGCGCAACACCCTGGCCTCGGGCGTCATTCCCCAAATCAGCCTCATCATGGGGCCCACCGCCGGTGGCGCGGTCTATTCCCCCGCGCTCACCGACTTCATCTTCATGGTGCGCGGCTCCTCGTATATGTTCGTCACCGGCCCCCAGGTGGTCAAGGCCGTGACCCACGAGGAGGTTACCTTCGAGGAGCTGGGCGGCGCGGATGTGCACGCGGCCAAGTCGGGCGTGGCCCATGTGGTGGCCGATACCGAGGCCGATGTGCTCTACCTGACCCGCAAGCTGCTCAGTTACTTCCCCCAAAACAACATGGAAGACCCACCTTTCGTTGACACCGGCGACGACCCCCTGCGGCAGGACCCGGAACTGGACCGCATCGTGCCCCACGACCCCTCCAAGCCCTACGACATTCGGGATGTCATCCATCGGGTGGTGGACAACGGCGAATTTTTCGAGATTCACGAGCACTACGCGCCCAACATTGTGGTGGGTTTCGCCCGTCTGGGCGGTTACAGCGTGGGCATTGTGGCCAATCAGCCCGCGGTGCTGGCCGGGGTGCTCGACATCAATGCCTCGGAAAAGGCGGCCCGCTTCATCCGCTTTTGCGACGCGTTCAACATCCCCATCGTGACCTTCGTGGATGTGCCCGGCTTCATGCCCGGCACCGCGCAGGAACATGGCGGTATCATTCGGGCCGGGGCCAAGCTGCTCTACGCCTATTGCGAAGCCACGGTGCCCAAGCTCACCGTCATCACCCGCAAGGCGTATGGCGGCGCGTACGATGTGATGAGCAGCAAGCACATTCGGGGCGACCTCAACCTGGCCTGGCCCACCGCAGAAATCGCGGTCATGGGCCCCGATGGCGCGGTCAACATCATCTTTCGGCGGGAATTGGCCGCGGCCGAGGACCCTGAGGCGAAGAAGAAGGAATTGGTGGAGATGTACCGGGCCGAGTTCGCCCATCCTTACCGGGCCGCGGCCCGGGGTTACATCGACGATGTCATCGAACCCCGAGAGACCCGCCCCCGGCTCATCAACGCGCTGCAAATGCTGGCCAACAAGCGCGACAGCAACCCGCCCAAGAAGCACGGCAACAT
>JALSPJ010000056.1 GCA_026985995.1 Anaerolineales bacterium | reverse complement strand
GATTTCTTCTCGGTGAGCATAAGGTATGGGGGCTGGCATGGTTTTCTCCTCCTGGTGCGCCTGATCTTTAAAGGCGGTATAATTCTATGTCGTTTTGCCCAGGGGTTCAACCCTACGTCGGATAACAGGAATTTGGCCGCTGCGAGAGGCCAGGGCCGCGCTCGGCCCCTCCCCCTTACGAAGGGGGAGGGGTTGGGGTGGGGGATTTTGAGCCGCATGGCCGCTCCACCGGCCCGCCGCCAACCATGGTGGCGAAGATATGTGTAAAAGTAAGCTTACGAAGGGGGAGGGTTGGGGAGGGGGATTTGAAGCCCTTGGCTGCGCGAACGGCCACCGCCAACCAGGGTGGCGAAGATGTTGGTAAAAATAAGGCTACGGCGTGGGGCCAGGGGTGGGCGTCGCGGTGGGTGCGACGGCTTCCACCTGCACCCAAAAGGGGCCGTCGCCCGGGCCAATGCCGAAGCGGGTGCCATCCACGGCCTGCAGCTGGAACGCGGCCTGCAGGGGGCCTTCGGCCTGGGCCTGCAGGGTCACTTCTACATCCACCGTTTCGCCGGGGAAGATGGGCGCCTGGGGCAGCAGCCAGCTCTCGGGCGCGTGCAGGCCCTGGTCCACCACCCGCACCACCCGGGTGCCGGGGCCCCACACGCACACGCCGGCGTTGCGCAGGCGCCAGACTTTGACAAAGGGTTCGCCCACGGGCACGGGGCTGCCGTCGGGCACGGTGACATCGGCCACGAACGCGGCCCGGTAGCACGCGTCGGCCGCGGGGCTTTCGTTCCCCGCGGGGGGCGAGGCCGGCAGAGGGGGCGTTGGGGTGGGCGTGGCCGCGGACGCGGTGGGCGGCGGGGGTTGCGGCGTGGGGCTGGCCGGGGGCGGCAGTAGCACCACCCGGGCCCGGGCCGAGGGGAAAGTTTCGTCCCCGCGGTAGGCCACGGCCCACAGCCGATATTCCCCCGGGGGCAGCGGCTCGCCCGGCGGGGGCCAGCGGCCCACGCCCCGTTGGGCCGACCCCGCGTCCCAGGCCCGCAGAGGGGCCTGCCCCGAGCCTTGGGGGCCTTCCCAGGCTACATAGAAGAACACCTTGCCCCCGCGCACCGGCCGGGGGTATTCGGCCACCACATCCAACGCCTGGCCCACCCCCAGCACATGCACTTCGTCGGGCCGGGGTGCGATGAGCGCGGTGGTGGGGGCCAGCATGGGTGGCCGGGCCTGACACGCGGCCAGCGCCAGCAGCGCCCCCACCAGGCCGCACCACAGGGCCAGGCGTCGTCTACGCGTCATCTCCGGTCACAAGGCCGTAGAAGAGGGGCAAAGGCGCTACCGGTTCGGGGCTCAGGCGCACCGCGGTCTGCAGGGCCTGTTTGGCGGCTTCCAGCCGCGCGGGGTCGTTGGCGTGCACGGTGAACAAGGGCGCGCCGGGCTGCACCGCGTCGCCTACTTTGACATGCACCTCGATACCCACCGCGTGGTCGATGGGGTCGCCTTTCTTCTCCCGGCCGGCGCCCAACAGCACCGCGGTCTCGCCCACCCGGCGGGCGTGCACCTGGGCCACATGGCCGGCTTCGGCCGCGGTGAGGGTTTCCACCAGCCGGGCTCGGGGCAGGCGCTCGGGCTGGTCGATGTAGGCCACATCGCCGCCCTGCGCGGCCACCAGGGCGCGGAATTTCTCCCAGGCCGCGCCCGAGGCGATGACCTCCGCGATGCGGGCCCGGCCTTCTTCCACCGTAGCCGCGCGGCCGCCCAGCACCAGCATGTGCCCGGCCACTTCCAAGCAGTGGCGGTAGAAGTCGTCGGGCCCCTGGCCGTGCAGCGTGGCGATGGCCTCTTTTACCTCCAGCGCGTTGCCCACCGCGCGGCCCAGGGGCTGGTTCATGTCGGAAAGCAAGGCCACCGCGCGGCGGCCTGTGTGGCGGGCGATGTCCACCATCAGGGTGGCCAGTTCCCGGGCCCGTTCCAAAGTGGTCATGAACGCGCCCAGACCCACTTTCACATCCAGCACGATGGCCTGCGCGCCGGCAGCCAGCTTCTTGCTCATGATGGACGAGGCGATGAGGGGAATGGACGGCACCGTGCCGGTGACATCCCGCAGCGCGTAGAGCTTGCCGTCCGCGGGGGCCAGGTCCACTGATTGGCCGGTGAGCACCGCGCCCACTTCCCGCAGCTGGCGTTTGAACTCGGCCACCGTCAGGTCGGTGCGGTAACCGGGGATGGATTCCAGCTTGTCGAGGGTGCCGCCGCTGAAGCCCAGCCCCCGGCCCGACATTTTGCCCACGGGCAGCCCGGCCGCGGCCACCGCGGGCACCACCACCAGCGAGGTCTTGTCGCCCACGCCGCCGGTGGAGTGCTTGTCGACCGCGATGTCGACGGTGTCGGAGAGGTCCAGCATGTGCCCCGAATGGGCCATGACCAGGGTGAGGTCCGCGGTCTCCCGGGGGGTCATGCCCTGGAAGTACACGGCCATGGCCCAGGCCGCGGCCTGATAGTCGGGGATGTGGCCCCGGGTGTAGCCCAGGATGAAGAATTCCAGCTCCCGGTGGCTGAGCTCGCCGCCGTCGCGCTTTTTGACGATGATGTCCACTGCTCGCATGGTTCGGCTCCTTCGCAGGGGGAAGGGTACGGACGGGCCGTGTGCTTTTTCATTGTACCGCCAGGACGCGCGGGTGGCCGGCCCAATCGGGCAGCACCTGCACCCGGGCGTGGGGGAAGGCCCGGCGGGCCAGCGCCGCGGCCGCGGGGCCCTGGTCCGCGGCGATTTCCATCAGCAGCCGGCCGCCGGGGGCCAGCCGGGTCGCGGCCTGGTGCAGCCAGTCCTGCACCCAGCGCAGGCCGTCGGGCCCGCCGTCGAGGGCCAGGCGGGGCTCATAGCGGGCCACGGGCAGGGTCGCCAGCGCACGGCTGGGGATGTAAGGCGGGTTGGCCACGATGAGGTCGAAGGGGCCGGGCACGGCCAGCAGGCCCGAGCTCTGGACGAAGAACACCCTCGGGGCCACGCGGTGGCGTTGCGCGTTGCGGCGGGCCACTGCCAAGGCCGCGCGCGAGACATCGGTGGCCACCACCCGCGCGCTCGGGTGCTCCGCGGCCAGGGTCACGGCCAGGCAACCCGAGCCGGTGCCCACATCGGCCACCCGCCAGGGCCGGTCGGGGGGTGGGGCGGCCTGCAGCGCCAGTTCCACCAGGTGCTCGCTCTCGGGCCGGGGGATGAGCACCGCGGGGGAGACGAAGAAGGGCCGGCCCCAAAATTCCCATTCGCCCAGCACATAGGGCAGGGGCTCGCCCTGGGCCAAACGCCGGGCCGCGGTCTGCACCTGAGCCCATTGGGCCGGGGTGAGCGCGGCTTCGGGGTGGGCCAACACCCAGCTGCGGGGCTGCTGCAGCAGGTGCGCCAGGGCCACGCCGGCATCCAGCGCGGCGGTATCGGAGTGCGGGGCCAGGGCCCGTTGCAATTGCTGCAGCGCGGCGCGCACGGTGGTCATGCTTCGCCTTCGGCTTCCAGCGCGGCCAGGCGCTCGGTTTCCTCCCGCAGGGCCAGCTCGTCGATGAAGGGGTCCAGGTTGCCGTCCAGCACCTCGGGCAGGTTGTAGAGGGAAAGGTGGATGCGATGGTCCGTGACCCGGGACTGAGGGAAGTTGTAGGTGCGAATTTTTTCCGAGCGCTCGCCCGTACCCACCTGGGCCCGGCGCTCGGCTTCCTCGGCCGCGCGGCGTTTGGCCTCTTCCATTTCATACAGGCGGGCGCGCAAAATGCTCATGGCCCGCAGCTTGTTTTGCAGCTGCGAGCGTTCGTCCTGGCATTGCACCACCAGGCCCGTGGGCAGGTGGGTGATGCGCACCGCGGTGGCGTTCTTTTGCACATGCTGCCCGCCCGCGCCGCCGGCTTTGTAGACTTCGATTTTGAGGTCCTTTTCGGGAATTTGAATATCGACCTCGTCGGCCTCGGCCAGCACGGCCACGGTGGCCGTGGAAGTGTGAATGCGGCCCTGGGATTCGGTCACCGGCACCCGCTGCACCCGGTGCACGCCCGATTCGTACTTCAGGCGGGAATACGCGCCTTTGCCTTTGACCAGAAAGATGATTTCCTTGTAGCCGTCCAGGCCGGTCTGGTTGGCCGAGAGCACTTCCACCTGCCAGCCTTTGCGCTCCGCGTAGCGGGTGTACATGCGGAACAGGTCCGCGGCGAAGAGCGCGGCCTCTTCGCCGCCCGCGCCGGCGCGAATTTCCATGATGACATTGCGCTCGTCGCGCGGGTCCTTGGGCAGCAGCAGGCGCTTGATTTCGGCTTCCAAGCGCTCGATTTCGGGCTCCACCTCGTCCAACTCGGCCTTGGCCAGCTCGCGCAGCTCCGGGTCCGACGAATCTTCCAGCAGGCTGCGGGCTTCGTCCCGGCGTTCCAGCGCGCGGCGATATTCCCGGGCCTTGGCTACGATGGGTTCCAGCTCGGCCCGTTCCTTGGCCAGCGCGGCGGCCTTTTTGTAATCGTCGCCCACGGCCATGAGCTCCTGCTCAATTTCCGCGAAGCGGCGCTCCAGGCGTTCCAGTTTGTCGATGAGCATGGCGACCTTCCTGCCCACGAAGTTGCCCCGCGTGGGGGCGTTATGGTTATAGCAAAAAGCCACGGCTTTGGCAACCGGGCCGCGCTAAGCGCGGCGGGGCAGCACGGGCCACTGCACCAGCAGCGCGCCCAACACCAGGCGGGGGCTGGTGTAGCGGTTCAGGTTTTCCAGGCCTTGCAGCAGGTCGTCGAGAATGGCCCGCACCTGGCCGGGGGATAGGGTTTGGGCCAGGGTTTGCACCCGCTCGGCCCAGGCCGGCGGCGCGACCGCGTGCTGAGGCGCCCACTGGGCCCACCATACCGCGCGCCACACGCCCAACCAGTGCTCCAGCATGGCCCGCACTTCATCCCGCTGGCCGGGCTTGAAGGGCTCGGCAAAGGCCAGCCGGGCCGCCAGGGGCTGGTGGAGCAAGTCCCACACCTGGGCCCAGTGCGCGGCCAGGGCCTGCCGGGCCTGGGGCCCGCGGGCCAAACGCAGCGCCAAACCGGGGCGGCCCTGGGCCCAGGCCGCGGCCTCGGCCGCGACCGCGGGTTCCACCCCCCGGGCCTGCAGCGCGGCCTGCAGCGCGGCCACGGGCACGGGCCGCAAGCGCACCACCTCGCAGCGCGACACCACCGTGGGCAGCAGGGCCTCGGGCTCCGCCGCGGTCAGCAGCAGCACCAGGTGCTCGGGGGGTTCCTCCAGCGTCTTGAGCAGCGCGTTGGCCGCCGCGGGCGTGGCGTGCTGCATTTCGGGCAACAGCGCCACCCGGTAGCGGGCCTCGCGCGGGGTCATGTTCCACTGCTGCTGCGCGGCCCGCACCGCGTCCACCTTCAGGCCGCCCGGGGCCTCCAGCAGGTGGAAGTCGGGATGCACCCCGGCCTCGATTTGCCGACACACCCGGCACTGGCCGCAATAGGCCCCCGGTGCAGGGGGCTGCAGACAAGTGAGGGCCTGGGCAAAACGCCGGGCCAAAGTGCGCCGACCCACGCCCGGCGGGCCGACGAACAAATAGGCATGATGCACCCGCGCCTGTCCAATTTGCCGTTGCAGCCAGCGCACTGCGGTTTCGTGACCGATGATGTCCCAATCCATGGCTTGCCCTCTATGCCGTAACCACGACCTGGACCGCGTCGCCTTCCCACGCCACGGGGAGGCGATACAGCCGCCAGGGGCCGGGGGGTGGTTCCTGGGGAACCGGCGTGCACGCCGCGGGCCGGTCGGCCACCCAGGCCTGCCGGGGGACGAAAGGCAGCGCCAGCCACACCTGCCCCTGCCGCGGGCCGGGCAGCGCCAAAGTGAAGCGCACTTCGCGGTCCGTGGCCTGCCAGGCGCGCACCTCCTGGCCCTGGCTCACATGCAGGTCGCTGCCGGCGTAGTGCGGCCCCGGGCCCGCGGGCCGCAGGGCCCACACCCCCACGCCGTGGGCCGGCAGGGTGGCTTCCCACCCGGCATCGGCGGGCAGCAGCCGCGGGGGCTGGTCGGACCAGAAAGGCCGCAGCCAAAAGGCCTCGTGCTCGGGCAAACCCGGCGGGCCAAAATCCGCGGCGCGCAGCTGCACGGTGACGGGCCGGTCGGCCCAGTTGATGGCCGCCACCACCTGCCAGGCGCCGCCGGGCCCGGCCAAATCCACCCGCAGGCGGCGGGGCGGGTATGCGTCCCACAGGTCCGGCACCCAGGCCCGTCCCGCCACCGGGGGGAAGACCCGCAGCAGGCGTTGGCGCATGGCGGGTTCCAGAGCGGGCAAATGGGCCGAGAGGAACCACGCGCCGCCCAGCAGGGCCACCACCGTGAGCCAGGTTTCCTGCTCCGCGGGGGTGAGGTGGGGCGAAGTGGGCACCAGCGCGTCGGGGTCGTTGAGCCACCAGCCGCGGTGCATCCAGGCCCGCATGAGCGCGCCCCGCAGCGCGTTGCCCAGGCCGGGCACATCGGGGTGCCGCCGCACCCAGGGCAAGGGGTGGGGCATGCGCCAGTGGGGGTCCACATCGGGCCCGATGCGCACCGTATCGGCCAGGCCGATGGCGGTTCCCAAAGGCACGCCGCACAGCAGCACCCGGGCCTGGGGCCCGGCGGCCCGGCGAAAGGCCTGCACCGTGCGCGCCAGGGCCTGGTACAGCGCCGCGGCCCGGGATTGTTGGGGCCGGAACCGACGGCCGGGCAACGCGGCCGCGTACAAAAAATCGAGCTTCAGGTAATCGAAGCCCATCTGAGCCGCGCTTTGGGCCATGCGTTCGGCCCGGGCCTGGGCCTCGGGGTGCGAGGCGTCCAGGCCAAAGGTGAGGGTGTTCCACACCCAGCCGGCGAACGCGGGCCCCCAGCGGGCCCAGCGCAGCAGTTTGCGCAGCGTGGCGGCCGCGGCCCGGTGGGCGATGAAGGGCGCCTGCCAGATGCCGGCCTGCAGCCCCCGGGTGTGGATGTCGGTGGCCAGCTGGGCCAGATTGCCAAAGCCGTTGCGCGGGTGGGTTTCCCACTGGCCGGGCACGGCTGCATAGCCATCGTCGATTTGGACGATGTCCAGGGGCAGGCCCTGGGCGGCCAGCTCGGCCACCGCGCGGGCGTTGGCCTGCACCTGCTCCGCGGTCACCTCACGGAAGTAGGCGTACCACGAAAGCCAGCCTGTGGGTGGGTCGTCGGCGGGCGGTTCCACCCCCAACACTTGCGCGGTGGCCTGCAGATAGGGCTGCAGGCCGTCAGGGTCATCTAAGTCGAAGAGCCACAGCACGGCCCAGTCGGTGGCCGCGCGCGCGCCCGGCTCCAGGGGAACCCGGTCGCCGAAAGCCTGCAGGTGGGCAAAGGGCTCTAAGCGGTGCAGGCGGACCTCCAGGCCGCCGAAGAACTGCCGCTGCCCGGCAAAGCCCAGGAGCAAGCCCCGGCGGGCCTGGCGCTGGGCCATCATGCCCAGCAGGTCGGCGTAAAAGTGGTTGGGGCCCCGGGGTTTGGGCGCCGCGGGGTCGTGCCGCGGGGGCAGCAGCGCGTCGATGAGGAACCGGGCCTGGGGCCGCGCGGGCTGGTCGAAATAGACGCGCGTGCTTCCCCACGAAGCCCAGGCGTGGGCGTAAAAAGCCAGGGGCCCGGGCCGCGCGGTGATGCGCAGCGCGCCGGGGTGTTCCATGGGGGGCGCGGCGGTGCGGCGGCCAAAGTGGGCCACCGCGCCGGCAATGCGGCCAAAGACGCCGCGGCGCAACGGCGCGCGCGGGCCCACCCGCAGCAAGGTCCAGCGGTGCAGCCACACCGGGGCCGGGCCGCGGTTTTCCACGGCCAGGCGCCACAGCAGGGGCCCGTGGGGGCTCAGGCGGGCCTCCCAGGTCAGCACTAAGCCGTGGCGGTTGGCCGGCCAGGTGAGGCGCGCGGCCTGGGCGTCGGTTTCCTGCCGGGCCGGTTGCGCCGGTGGGGTGAGGAACCAGGGCCGGCGGGCCCGGGGCGCGTCGAAATAGGCCAGGCCGCTGAGCCCGCCTTCCACGAGAAAGCCGGGCCAAGCCCGGGAGGCCACACCCCAGGCCCAGCGGGGGGCGCCGTCGCGCGTGGGCCACGCCTGGGCGAACACCTGCCACCCGGGGCTGTCGAGCAGCACGGTGACAGGGCCGGGCGCGCTCATGGGGCGGCCTCCAGGGGCAAGGCATGGGCCTGGGGCGGCTGCCAGGGCTCGATGGCGTCGGGCCGGTCGTAGCGGGGGTTGTTCACCCGGGGGTGCACCGGGTAGCCGCGCATTTCCTCCGCGGGGTAAGGCCGCAGCCAGGGGGTCAGGGTGGCCGGGTCCACGGGCTCGGGCTGCAGCCACAGGTCGTAGGCCTCGGGGGGCAAAATCACGGGCATGCGGTCGTGGATGGGGCGCACCACTTCATTGGCCGCGGTGGTCAGCACTGCGCAGGTGAGCAGCTCCGAACCGTCGGGGGTGAGGTGGCGGTCCCACAAGCCGGCCAGGGCAAAGGGTCGGCCGTCGCGCAGGGTAAAGCGCCAGGGCTGGCGGCGTCCTTTGGGCCCGTGCCATTCGTAGAAGCCATCGGCCAGCACCAGACAGCGGCGGTAGCGCATGGGGCCCCGAAACGCGGGTTTGTGGGCCGCGGTTTCGGCCCGGGCGTTGACGAAGGAGCGATAGCGGCCCCGGGCATCGGGTTTGGCCCAGGCGGGGATGAGGCCCCACACGAAGAAAGTGCCCTGGCGTTGGGGCGTGTTGGGCACCACCAGCAAGGGCTGGCCCGGCGCGATGTTGTAGCGCGGTTGCCAGTCCGCGGGCAGCTCAAATTGCGGGAACGCGGCTTGCAACGCGGTCGCGTCCGCGGTGAGGGTCAGGCGGGTGCACACCGAAAGCGCCTCCAGAGACGGGTATCTTCATTCTACCAAACGCGGCGCGGCCGCGCGGCGCATGGAGCCGCTGCGCAGGGCTGTTCCCACCATCGGCAAAGTCACAGCGGCGCACGGGAAACGCAGCGGGCCAGGAGAATGCTGGGCCCCGTGTCAAATGTTGAAAGCGGCGTTGTTGAGGCGAATGAGATAACGACAGCAAAAGTTCTGGGGCCGGTGCCGGCGTCCCAGGACCGCATGACACCCGAGCGCGTTGGCCAATCGCCGGGTTTTCGCGGCTGCGACCCTGGTCGTGGGGCCCATTTGCCGTTATAATAGGCAGGCTGCACGCCGAGGGGTGCCCTTGGCGGCCCATATCTTTTTGCATGATGTAAGGAGGTCGACCTTGCCTGCAACGGTCATCGCCCGTCCCGATGAAAGCCCTGAAGAACTGCTCAAGCGCTTTCGCAAGCAGGTGGCCAAGGCCGGCATTTTGAGCGCGGTCAAGCGGAAGCGATGGTACATCTCGAAAAGCGAGTTGCGGCGCATCAAGAAGAAGAAGGCCATTCGGCGCCTGCGGCGCAAACTGCGCAAGCGCATGATGCAACAGCAACGGCGCCGCTAATGCTTTGGCTGGTGAGGAAAAAGGAGGCAGCCCTTTATGGCCGGCGATAAAATTGAAGTCGAAGGCACGGTCATCGAGGCTTTGCCCGACACCCAATTCCGCGTGCGCTTAGACAACGGCCACGAAATTTTGGCCTACCTGTCGGGTCGCATGCGCAAGCATTATATTCGCATCTTGCTCGGCGACCGGGTCAAAGTGGAAATTTCGCCCTACGACCCTACCCGAGGGCGCATCGTTTACCGCTACAAGCGCCGCGTTGCCTCTTCGTAGAGGCCGACCGATGCCCGCGGCGTGGCCTGTGCCGCCGGCCGTGCAAAACCTGTTTGCCGCCTGGGGGCTGCAGTTTTCGCCCGCGGTCACGCGGGCTTTTGCGCGTTATGTCGCCGAGCTCCAAACCTGGAACGCCCGCTTCAACCTCACCGCCTGGCGCACCGCAGACGACATTTGGCTGCATCTCGTGGCCGATGCCCTTTCTCTGCTCACCGTGTACGACCTGACCCCGGGGCAGCAGGCTGTGGATGTCGGCTCGGGCGCGGGTATTCCGGGCGTGCCGCTGCACCTGGCGCGACCCTACACCTCTTTCACCCTGGTGGAAGCCGCGGGCAAAAAAGCGCGTTTTTTGGAGCACCTGCGCACGGCTTTGCCCGCGCCTGGGCTCACGGTGCTCCCCCGCCGGGCCGAGGAAGTGGGGCAGGCCCCCGCCCACCGGGAGCGGTATGACCTGGTTGTGGCCCGGGCTGTGGCCCCCTTGCCCGTGCTGCTGGAATATGTGCTGCCTTTGCTGCGGGTCGGCGGCGTAGCCGTGGCCTACAAAGGCGAGCGCGCGCCGCAGGAAATCGACGCTGCCGCGCGCGCCTTGGACATCTTGGGCGGCCGGGTACGCGCCATCCACGCCATTCCCGGCCTGCCCTACACCCGCGTTTTGGTCTTCGTCGAAAAACACCAACCTACGCCGCCGCGTTACCCGCGACGGCCGGGTCGGCCGCGTAAACGCCCGCTATAAAGCAAGCCCCAGGGCCCGGCATACCCGCCAGCCCCCTGAGGCTTCGGCCCGTTCAGGCGACCTGCTTCACCCGCAAATCGACGATTTTTTCCACATAGGGCTTGACCGCTTCGCGCAGCGCGTCCGCGTCCGCGTCGCGAATCTTCATCACGATGTATTTGCTGCCGGGGTCATCGCCCTCGAAGGTGCTCAGCGAGACAATGTTGCCGCCCACGCTGGCCACGGCCTGGCCCAACTTGGCCAGTTCACCCGGCACATCGGGCACCAGCACGGTCAAGCGCACGCCGGGCACCCGCGCGCCCATCAATTCCAAAAACACCTTGAACAAATCGCTCTCGGTGATGATGCCCACCACTTTGCCGTCGCGCATCACCGGCAGGCCGCCGATTTTGTTGTCGGCCATGATGCGGGCTGCTTCTTCCAGGCAGGTGTCTTCGTCCACCGTGATGACATCCTTGGTCATCACCTCGCCCACGGTGATTTTGCTGATGAGGTAGTTGATTTCCCACACGCTCAGGCTGGTGGCCGAGGACGGCGAGGCGTTCAGGATGTCTTTTTCGGTGACGATGCCCACCAGCCGGCCGTGCTTGTCCACCACGGGCATACGGCGAATGCGCTCCCGGCGCATGATATCCAACGCGTCGACGATGGAAATATCCGGCGTCACGGTAATCACCGGGCGGGACATGCGGTCTTTGACGAACATAAGGGCCTCCTTCCAAAGGCAAGCAAGGTTGACGGCGCTTATCGTCTATAGTTTACCAGATATTTGCATGCGTCTATGTTTCACTTTCACTATAGGGTGCTTCCACCTGCGGGGGAAGTGATGAACGGCAGGTTTCGGGCTCCCAACACACGGGGATACGCCCGGCAATGGCGATGGCCGTTTGGGTTACCCGACAGCCGTAGGCATATACTTCCACGCCGGCGCGGGCCGCGTCCCGCAGCGCGGCGGGGAATTCGGGGTCCGCATGGGGGTGGGGGGCGAAGGCGCGCGCATCGCCCCGCTGAACGACGAAGACCACCGCGGCCCGCTCGCCCTGGGCCACGCGCTGGGCCAATGCGGCCAGGTGACGGCGGCCGCGCGCGGTCGGCGCGTCGGGAAACAAGGCCACACCCCCCTCCACCAGAGTCACCGACTTGGTTTCGACCCACACCCGTTGGCCCGTGGCTCGATGTTGCAGGCAAAAATCCAGCCGGCCGCCGGCGAAAGCCGGTTCCGCCCGCACTTGCCAGGCGGTGGGTTCGGGCAGCCAATCGGCGAACTGCCCCGCGGCCAGCGCTTCGCGAAAGAGGGGATTAGGCAGCCGGGCGTCCACCGACACCCAGGTGTGGGGCAGCTGCACCAGCAGCAGGTCATAGGGCGTTTTGCGGCCGGTGCGCGTGGCCCGCGCCAGCCACACGGGCCGGCCGGGGACGAACAGGTCGTGCAAGCGACCCGAGTTGGGCACATGGGCAGCTACGAGGGAACCATTGGGCAAACGCACCGTGGCCCGAAAGCGGTTGTCACGGCGTACGAAGGTGGCCGGTTGCAGCGGTGGCCATTTCATGGGGGAAAGGCCTCAGCGATGTGCAGCCATGCCGGGATGCTGCCCACGACCTCAGCGCGCCCACAGGCTGCTGAGCACGATGAGCAAATTGGTCAGCGTAAAGCCAACGCCCAGCGCCCATTGCACGAAGTTCAAGCGCTTCTCGAGAGCGTCGAAGCGCTTATCTATGGCCTCAAAGCGTTGGTCCATGGCGATAAAGCGGGCATCCATCTCCCGCTGTAGGGCTTCGAAGCGGGCGTTCATCTCCCGCTGTAGGGCTTCGAAGCGGGCGTTCATCTCCCGCAATAGCGCTTCGAAGCGCTTGTCCATGGCGATAAAGCGAGCGTTCATCTCCCGCTGCAGCGCTTCGAAGCGAGCGTTCATCTCCTGCTGCAGCGACTCGAAGCGCTTGTCCATGGCTTCGAAGCGCTTCTCCATGGCCTCGAAGCGCTTGTCGGTGGCCTTCATGAAGTGCTGCAGCACTTCGGTCAGGGCCTTAAGCTGTTCTTCCACCCGCACGACGCGCTCCAACAACGACAGCTCCCGGGCGCGCAGCTCGTTCCGGCGCACGAACTCTTCCAGGGTCGCGCGGATGGCTTCCTGCAGCATGTGCTGAAATTCGGGACTGTGCATATCCACCAGTTGGGGCGTGCTCATCATTGCCTCCCGCAGGGACAAGCCGTGACCCCAGTGCCAACGCTTCACTCTTCAGTATACCATGCGTGTCCAAGCCGCGCGGGGCGCGGCAACCGTCCCGCCTCTTCGGCCCATGTTATACTTGCCGGGCCCCTGAGGGCCAAATTTCTTCCCCGGAGGCGGCCATGACTTTCATGACCCAGCCCGAAGATTTGCAAAATTTAACCCTGCTGGGGCGCAAAGCCCAGCCCAGCAAAAAGCTGGAAGCCTTCCCCAACCGCGCGCCTGGGCGTTATTATCTGGTCACCATGGTCACCGACGAATTCACCTGCCTGTGTCCGGTGACCGGCCAGCCCGATTTCGCCACCATCAAAGTGGAATATGTGCCGGACCAGAAGATTTTGGAGTCCAAGTCCTTCAAGCTTTACATCTGGTCCTACCGCAACGAGGGCGTCTTCCACGAGCATGTGGTCAACCAAATTTTGGAAGACATCGTGGCCGTGCTGGACCCCCATTACATCAAAGTCACCGGCGCGTTCAATATCCGGGGCGGCATCGCCATCACCGTGGAAGCCGAACATGTCAAGACCCCCGAAGCCAAGCGCGCGGTGCGTGATTGCCCTTGAGCCCCGTCAGCGCCTTTCGGGGCAGGCCGTAATGTCATAGCGAGCCGTGTTGGTCAGAATGACCCGCACCTGGGGCCGGCGCACCAGGGCCCGCAAGCTGGCCTCGTCGTCCACCGTAAAAAGGTGCACCCGCGCGCCATACAACATCCAGGCCACCATGGGGGTGTAAAAGCGGCGGTCCATGGAAATGGCCGAGAACCCGCCCCGAATGTAGTTTTCCTTGACCTGCACCAGGGCCCACCACAGGCCCCACGGCGTGCGGGGGAACGCGTCTTCGTCGATGTTGAAAATCCAATAGCTGGTGTGCAGCCCGGCTCGGGCGAAGTAGGCCAGATTTTCGGGCCGGTCCGATTCCACAATGGCCCGGTCGCGCGCCCCATACGCATCCAGTAGCGCGGCCAAATCGTGGGCCGCCTGCCGGGCCTGGTCAGGGCTCAGGTAGCGAATGGTCTTGATGTCCAGCCAGAAATACCCCCGCTGGCCCACGGCCGCCAACACTTGCTGCAACAGCAGGCGCTGGCCTGGCGGCGGTTCCTGCCCCCGGTCGTAGCGGCCAATGAAATACTCGCCGCGTTGGGGGTCGTAGCGCACATCCATCTCCACGCCGGGCGCACCCAGGTCGAAAGCCCGTCGGTAGCTGGCAATGGTGTTCTCTGGGATGTCGGGCGGCTCAGGATGCCCCCGGTGGCCCCACACCTTGCGGCAATCGGTGTAGAACACCGGATGCGGCTGCAAGAAGCGCCCATGCTGCCACATGTTGAAGGCCACAAACAGGCCCACCAGGCCCGCCAGGAGCCAGGCGCCGCGCTGCACCTTCCGGTGCTGCCAGAACCGCGCCCAACGCGCGCGCAGCGCCCACAGCACGGCCAGCCCATACGCCCCGCCCAGGCCCATCACCAGCCAAAACCCCGCGCGCCACACCCGCGCCTGATAGTGGGCCGCGGGCAACACTCCGCGGCTGGGCATCAGCGCGTCGGCCAGGGCCGCGGGGCCGTGCCCGTGCAGCCAGCCCACCGCCCAGGCCGCGACCCCCGTCGCGGGCAGGGCCAGGGCCAGAGCCCACAACAGCGCGCGGCGGTAACGGGAACCGGTCGCCGGCAACACATAGTGCCCAACCACCGCGGCCAGCGTCGCCAGCGCCCACACCCACAAAAAAGTCCCGGCCATCGGCACACCTCACAGCCCTCAATGATACCGCGCTTCGGCCTTTTGCGCGGCCTGTAAGGCCCGGCCTGCGGTATGATAAACATGTACCCCTTGGGAGGCATTGGCCCATGGCCCACGCGGTGTTGCTGCTGCACTACGCCGCGCCGCCCGTGGTAGGCGGTGTGGAACAAACCCTGGCCCATCACGCCCGGCATTTGCTGGCCGCGGGGTGGCAGGTGCACATGGCCGCGGGCCGCGGCGGCCCCGACCTGCCGGGGCTGCACTTTCACCTGGAACCGCGCTTCGACTCCCGCCACCCCCAGGTGCTGGCCGTGCAGCAGGCCCTGGCCCAGGGCCGGGTTCCCCCGGCCTTCGAGGCCTTGCGGAACGCGCTGCGCGCCGCGCTGGCCCCTCTGGTGGCCCAGGTGCAGGTCATCGTGGCCCACAATGTGGTCACCCTGCACAAAAATCTGGCCCTCACCGCCGCGCTGCACGACCTGGCCACCCGGCCCGACGGGCCGCGGCTGGTGGCCTGGTGCCACGATTTCGCCTGGGCCGACGAGCTCTACCACCCGGCCCTGCACCCCGGCTTCCCGTGGGATTTGCTGCGCACGCCCTGGCCCCGCACCCGCTATGTGGCCGTTTCCGAACCCCGGGCCGCGACCCTGGCCGCCCTGCTGGGCCTGCCGCGCCCGGCCATCGCCGTGGTTCCCCCGGGGGTCGACCCGGCCGCGTTCTACAAGCTCGAGCCCCTCACCCAGGCCCTGGTGCAACAGCTCAACCTGTGGCAGGCCGAACCGCTGCTGCTGCTCCCGGCCCGCATCACCCGCCGCAAAAACATCGGCTTCGCGCTGCGGGTGCTGGCCGCTTTGCGGGAGGCGTTCCCCCGGGCCAGGCTGGTGGTCACCGGCCCGCCGGGGCCCCACAACCCGGCCAATCAGGCCTATCTGGCGGAACTCCTCCGGGAGCGGGCCGACCTGGGTTTGGAACGGCACGCGCATTTCCTGTACCAGCACGGGCCCGGCGGGCGGCCATTGCACCTTCCCCCCGAAGTGGTGGCCGACTTCTACCGCCTGGCCGATGTGCTGCTCTTCCCCAGCCGGCGGGAAGGCTTTGGCATTCCCGTGCTGGAAGCCGGCCTGGCCCGCCTGCCGGCCTTCGTGGCCGACCTGCCCGAACTGCGCGCGGCCGGCGGTCCCTTTGTCGATGCCTTCTTTTCGCCTGACGAGACCCCCCAGACCGTGGCCGCGCGCATCG
The DNA here is from genome assembly GCA_026985995.1 of Anaerolineales bacterium. Classification (GTDB taxonomy): domain Bacteria; phylum Chloroflexota; class Anaerolineae; order Anaerolineales; family DRMV01; genus JAADEN01. The sequence goes on along the minus strand of JALSPJ010000056.1, from coordinate 212 downwards.
CCCGCCGCCTGGAAGCCGACCTGCCCTATCGCCAAAAGCGCCGGGTGCTGACCCACTTCCGCTGGGCATACATCGTGCAGGCCCGCGTGCTCCCCCTCTTGCAGGAGGCCTTGTCATGAGCCCCAACGGTTTGATGCGCGCTCCGGGTAAACGCCGCGGGGCCCGGGTGCTCATTCCCCTCATGCCGCAAAGCGACAACGACAGCCTGCTCA
>JALSPJ010000055.1 GCA_026985995.1 Anaerolineales bacterium | reverse complement strand
CCGACTGCGAGGGCAACGGTGACCCCGGCATTGTGGAATTGCCCCCCGAATATCAGCCCGAAAACCCGCCCGGCGTGATTGTCGTCGACCCCAACGAAATTCCGCCCATCGACGACCCGGGCGGCAACCCCGGCGGTGGCAACACGGACCCCGGCGGCGGCAATACCGACCCCGGCGGCAATCCCGGCCAGCCCCCGGCTTTCGCCACCTTGCGGGTGGTCAATCAGTCCTCTTTCCCGGTGGTGAGCCTGAAGTTCATGTATGTGGACCCGCAAACGGGCCAATCGACCCAGGAGGATGTCATCGTCACGGTGAATCAGGTCATCCCCTCGGGAGGCGGCTGGCTGGAGGTGAACGAGCTGGTGCCCGGGGTGACTTACTCGGTCATGCCCGGCATTGGCTTTTGGGATGCCAGCGGCCGCACCATCAGCGGCTATCTGGCCCCGCAGACCGTGGTCGCGGAGCCGGGCGGCTACCACACCCTGACCATCACCGACCCCTCGGATGCGGAGCTGGTCACCCAGTTCGGCACGGTCACCCGCTACCGGGGCTTCGTGATGGGCGGTTCCCCCCTGGCCTCGTATTGCGCCACGGTGGAATTTCAGGGCAACGGCTATACCTTCACCCTGGTGCACGAAAGCGGCCAAACGGTGCTGTCCGATTCGGGCTCGTGGGGCGTTTCGCGGCGCTCCGATATGGGCTTTCTCACCCTGCAGTTCCAGGGCGGGCAAACTTCCTTTGAAGGCATGTACTACTACAAGGGCCCCGAAATCGGCATGTTGAAGCTGCTGGATGTGAGCGTGCCCGGCGTGGGCATGTTGTATTACATCGAACTTTCGGGCAACAGCCAGCTATGCCCGTAATCCAAGGAGGTCGATGATGCGTAAGCGTTGGATGGTATGGATGGGCCTGTGGGCCGCGCTGTCGTGGGCCTGTGCGGGCCTGGGCGGTCTGACGGGCGAAAGCGACGCTGCGGTGCCCACGCCCGTGTTGGGCGGGCAGGGGCAACCCCCGGCCACGGCTCCGGTGGGGGGTGGAACCGGGCCCACGGCCCCGGCCGCGGCACCGGTGGCCACGCCGACGACCGCGCCGACGGCCCCGGTGTTCCCCGGGCAAACTTTGCAGGCCGGTGGCGTGCGCATCACCGTGCCGCCCGTGGGCCTGAGCCTGCAGGCCTTCCAGCCCACGGTGCCGGTGCTCTATAAGGACAGCGCCGGGAATGAGCAAACCGCGACTTTGCCCATCGTGCGCTTTGGCGTGGACCCCAACGACGAGTTCTGCCGCCAGGGGTGCGTGGATGTCATTCCCCTGCAGCCTTTGGGCGCGGGCGCGTCCATCGTGTTCCCGCCCGAAAGCGAGATGGGCATGGTGCTGTTTCAGACCGCGACCCGCACGCTGACCTTTACCCAGGGGCAGGGGCAGCGCGCGCTGGAGGTGCACGGCATTGGGGTGGAATTCGTGCACAACGAGAACCTGCGCTATGTGTTCCGGGGCCTGTCGGCCAACGGGCAGTATGCGGTATATGCCACCTTCCCCATTTACACCGCGGTGCTGCCGCCCAACGCCCAGGCCGAAGGGCAAACCCTACCCGGTGTGTTCGCGCCGGTTCCGCTGATTAGCGACCCGCAAGGCATCGAGGTGTTCAACCAGCAAGCCGCGCAGGTGCTGGCCGGCCTGCCGCCGCAGCAGTTCCAACCACCCCTGGACGCGTTGGACGCGCTGGTGAGCAGCCTGCAAGTGCCATAGCGGGGCTCCACCATCGCTGGGCCATGCGGCTCGCAATCTCCCTCCCCGGCCCCTCCCCCGTCGTCAAGGGGAGGGGCTGCCCGCGCCTCTGGCCTCTCGCGGCGGCCGGGTTCTCCTTCCCCCACGATGTAAAAATGCGCTTCGCCCGGGGGAGGTGTTTTGTTGTGCCCGCCAAAATGCCCAAACGCTCAGGTTCGCCTCCGGTATTGACGAACACCCCGAAACGGGGTATGGTATAAGATGACAGGTTTTGTCGGCCGTTGCCTTGTTCATAAAAGGATTGTTCCCGCATATCCGGAGCGCACCGGTTACGCGTCGGCGTCGTTGGGGGCTTATGGCTTTACAACCACCCACCCATGCCACCCAGGTTTTCTTGTTTGGCTACCCCGTCGTGCGTCAGCGTCAAAAAGAGGTGCCTTTGGAATCGGCCAAGGTGCGGGCGCTGCTGACTTATCTGGCCCTGCACCCCGATGCACCCCAGGCCCGGGACTATTTGGCCTATTTGTTGTGGCCCGATGTGCCCAACGAGACCGCGCGCAAGAATTTGCGCCAGGCGCTGTATAGCCTGCGCAAGGCCTTAGGCCCCGCGGCCGCGCATGTGCTGGACATTCAGCGCGACGCGGTTCGGTTGCACCCCCATCCCAGCATGTGGGTCGATGTGTGGGCCTTCGAGCGCCTGGAGCGGGAGGTGGGCGCGCACCCCCATCGGCCTTATGGAGCCTGCCCCTACTGCCAGAATCGCTACACGGCCATGTTGGCCCTGTATCGCGACGAATTCCTCCAGGGCTTTTCGACCCGCGACGCGGACCCCTTCGAAGAGTGGGCCACCGAGCAGCGGGAACACTACCGCCAGCGAGCCCTGGCCGTGGCGCATCAGGTCACCCGCTTTGCCTACCTGCGGGGTCGCTACCCTGAAGCCGAACGCTTTGCCCGCCTGTGGCTGCGCTGGGACCCGTGGAGTGAAGCCGCGTACGCGTATCTCATTCGGGCCCTGGCCCTGCAAGGGCGCAAGGGCGCCGCGTTGCGCGCCTATCAGGCCTATCGCCAAATGATGGAGACCGAGCTGGGCCTGGAGCCGGCGCCCGACGCGCAGCGCCTGATGTACGATGTGCAACAAGGGCTGTTGGCGGAACCGGAAAGCGCGCGGCTGTACCGCCAGTTGCCCCATCCTTTGACCCCTCTGGTGGGCCGGGAGCGGGAGCTCGAGACCGTGCTCTATCAGCTGGCCCGGCCCGAGACGCGGCTGATTTCCCTGGTGGGTCTGGGGGGCGTGGGCAAGAGCCGCCTGGCCGAGGAAGTGGCCCGCGAGGCCATCACCCTGTTTCCCGATGGTGTGTTTTGGGCCTCCCTCTCCACAGCCACGGCTCAGGATGCCCTGACCCGCCTGGTGGAGCAGTTGCAGCCGCCGCTGGAAGCCCCGCCCGGCCCCGAGGGCCTGCTGCAAGCCCTGCGCGGGCGGCGAGCCCTGCTGGTGTTGGACGATATTCCCCCCGAGAGCGAGGCGCTGCTGCGCTGGCTGCAAACCCTGCTGCGCCAGGCCCGGGAAGTGGTGGTGCTGGCCACCACCCGCCAACCGCTGCATTTGCGGGCCGAGCGCCGGGTGCTGCTGTCCGGCCTGGCTTATCCCCAGGCCGCGGACGAACCCCTGACGCCCGACGCGGCGTTGGGCTATCCCGCGGTGCGGCTGTTCGTGGACCGGATGCAGCAATTGGAGCCGGGCTTCGTTTTGTCGGCGAGTAATCTGGCCGATGTGCTGGACATGGTGCGCTTCACCCGGGGGCTGCCCCTGGCCCTGGAACTGGCCGCGGCCCAGGCCGCGCACGCGTCGTGCCGGGTGGCCGCCCAGGCCCTGCACCAGGCCGCGCTCTCCCTGGCCGCGCCGTATAGAGACCAGCCGCCTCAGCATCGCTCGCTCCAGGTGCTGCTGGAGCGTTCGTGGCAGGAATTGTCCCCCGAGCTGCAGCAGGCATTGCAGCGGTTGGCCCATTTTAGCGCGCCCTTCGATGCCGAGCTGGCCCAGGCCCTGGCCGGGGTCACGCCGCAAGCCTTGAGCCGCTTGACCCAGTACGGGTTGCTGCAGGGGTTCCAGGAGCAGCCCGGCGTGCCCGCGCTGTGGGAGGTGCACCCCCTGGTGCGGGAACTGGCGCGCACCAAGGCCACCCATGCCGACACCACCGCCGAGGCGTGGCAGGCCCGCGCGTGGCAATGGCTGCGGGAGGTGCTCCCCCAGGTCACCGTGAGCAACACCCATCGCCTGCACCAGCTGAACGCGCTGCACGAGGCCCTGCGGGCCTTTTTGCGCCACCTGCAGCGGGAAGGCGACGCCGCGACCGTGGCCGCGGTGCTGGGCGGCGTGGCTGCCTGGTTCCGCCATTATGGGTTGCTGCCCGAACTGGAGCAATACCTGCGCCGGCTGGAGCCTTTGGTGACCTCCTGGCCCCCGGGGGACGAGGCCGACCGGGCGCGCATCGTGTGGCGCCGTTTTTTGGCCCAGGTCTATTATCTCACCGGTCAAAGCGCGGCCGCTGTAGAACATTTGCAGCGCGCGCTGGCGTTGTTGCAGGCCCGACCGCAATGGTACGCGCACCACATTCCGGTGCTGCAAACCCTGGCCGGCGTGGTGCAGCTGCAAGGCGACCTGGAGGCTTCCCGAAAGTACGAAGAGCAAGCCCTGGCCTTGTGCCGGGAGGCCCTGGCCCAGGCCCCCCAGGCCGAAGAGGCCCGCACCCTGTGGCTCGATTTGGCCAACAGCCTGAACAATTTGGGCGGCCTGGCCTTCTACGAGGGCCGGCTCGACGACGCAGTGCGTTACTATGAGGAAGCCATCGCCCTGTATCGGCGCTACGAGAGCCGCGTGTTCCTGGTCAACGCGCTGATGAACTACGCGCATGTGCTGGTGCGCTTGGGGCAACTGCCCAAGGCCCAGCAGGTGGCCGAAGAGGCCATGCGTCTGGCCCAGGCCGTGGGGGCCCAGCGCCCTTTGGCCAACGCCTTAGACACTTTGGCCATGATTGCCATCCACCGCAACGACCCCCACACCGCGGTCCTGCGGTTGCGCCAGGCCGTTCATCTGGCCGAACGGGCGAATTTGAACAACTTGCTCATCGTGTTCAAAACCAACCTGGGCATCGCCCTGGCCATGCTATCCCAGGCCTCCGAAGCCGAGACCGCGTTTTTGGGCGCCCTCACCCTGGCCCGGGAGTATGGCGTGCGCTATTCCGAAGCCGAAACCGGCGTGTTGTACGCCAATTTCCTCATGGACCAGGGCCGTTTGGACGAGGCTTTGCGCACGCTGCAGCGCGCACTGCGGGTGTCGGTGGAACACCACTTCGACAGCATGACCGCGCGTATTCTGGCTTATGGCGTGAAATGGTGGGCCCTTCAGGGGAACCGGGCCCGAGCCCTGGCCCTGTTGCGGTGGTTGCAGGCGCGCGAGCTCTCGCCCGAGGACCGGAATATGCTGGCCGATTGGGAGCGGCTTTGGTTCCGCAAACCGCCGCGCGCCTTGCGCGCCGAAGCCGAACACCTTACCGCCAACCTGGACCTGGCCGGGTGGGTGCAGGCGTTGTTGGGCGCGTCGTCGTGAGCCGGCCGTTGTCCGCCGTTGGTTCCCCTTGCCGGGGGGCCAAAACGCGTGTTCATTCCTGGGGGGAACCGGCAGAAGCGCGGGCCTGCTGTTCCAGGCGTTTCTCCACTTTGCGTAACGCCATCAGCAAAGGGCGGCTATAATGCGCCAGCTCGGGCGTGGCCTGGGCCAGGTTGTAGGCCTGGCGATAGGCTTCGCGCGCCGCGCGCAGGCGGCCCTGATGCTCCATTTGCCGGGCCAGATGATGCAGCATCTCCAACTGCCGCGCGGGGGAAAGGTTGGCCGTATCCAAGGCGGTGGGGCCCGTGTCGGTCCAGGGGTCGATGGCAAAGGCCGAAGGCCCGGCGACGACCGGGGGCCGCGGACGCCGGGCTGCAGGTCGCCGTGATGGCCGACCGCGAGGCGCGGCGCGACGCTTATGCCGCGCGTATTGCACCGCGGCCCAGCCCATCAAGACCACGCCGAGGCTCAGGCTGAGCACCACCAGCCCGTCGGGCGCGCCGGGAGGCAGCCAGAACCACAAGCGCACTTCGGCCAGGGACCAGCGCGTCAGGGGAACGCGCGTTTGCAGCCAACGGATGCGCAGGAGGGCCAGGAGCAACAAACTCCCCCCGATGCCCATGGCGATGCGTTGGGCCTTGTTTGGCATGATGCGCTCCTCGGGAAGAAGGGTTCGCCCTCCATGGTAGGCCGGCGGCGTCAGGGAAGCGTCAGCCATCCTGACGGTCTCCTGACGCGCAGCCGTACAGTAAGGACAACGGTTCGCCCTGGCGGGCGGGCCCATCTCTCTCGACCGAGGAGGTCTTACGATGAGCAAGAATACGGGCTTGTGGCTGGCTTTATCCGCGGTGGTGGCCGCGTGCCCTTCGCTGTTCTGCTTCGTGTTCGGCGTGGCAACCCTGTTCGGGGGCGGCTCTTACGAGGTGGGCGCAGAAAGCGGCCAGATGCCGCCCAGCATGGGCCTGGTGTTCCTGTGCTTAGGCTTGCTGCCGTGGCTGCTGCCCGCGGGGGTATGGTTCTACACCCGCCGGCGCAGCGCGTAGGCCCGGTTAGGTCAGGGCCTGGCCTGCTGGTTGGGGAACCGGCGTCAGCCCCGCGCGGTATGGGCGGCTTCAGGGCTGCGTTGGCCCCGGCTGACCTTGGGGTGCACCTTGAGCGCGCAAGGCCCATCACAGGAGGCACACCGTTGAAGGCACGATGGACAAAGCAGCTGGGCCTGGGATGGCTCTTGACCCTGGTCATGCTGGCCTGTGGCGGCATGGAGGTGCGGGTGCGTGCGCCGGCGGTGACCGCGGCCCCGGCCTCGCCTCGGGCCCCGGTTCCCCAGAGTGAAGGGTGGACCGTGGTGGCCAATGCCTACCAGCTGTTCTACGGCTCCGACGCCTGTGGCCCCCAGTCCGTCACCCTGCGCATCACCGCCATCGATGGGGAACCGACGGACGCGGCCTGGCTGGCTTACCGTTGGGTCGATGCCCAGGGCCGGGCCACGGCGCCTCAGGTCGTGCCGCTGACCTATCAGGGGCCGGCGTGGGTGGTCACCCTCGCAGTCGACGCGGCCGCGGCCCAGTTCCTGGCCGGGGAGCCGGGCCTGCTGGAGTATCAGGTATTGCCGGCGCAGGGGACCACGCCCGCGCCCGCGAACCCATGGCGCGCCGCGCGCCTCGGGCGGTTGCGGGTGCTGCCCTGCCCCGCGGGGTCGCGCGCGGCCGACCTGGGCCTGCGCGGCGCCCACGACGACGCAGGTTTGAGCGTGCGCATCGTGGCCATGGGCGCTACGCCGGCGACGGTGGCGCATGGGCCGCAATGCCCGCCCGAAGCCTCGCCGGTGGTGACCTACCACCTGCAGGTGGAACCGGCCCAGGCGGTGCGGAAGGCCGAAGTGCGTTTCGCCATCGCTCCCCAGGGCGCGGGGGTGCCCCTGTTGCAACAGACCGTGCCCTTAGAAGCGGCGGCCCCGGGCGTCTTCCGCGGCCAGGACGATTTGGCCCAACGCGCGTGGCCCGAAGATGGGTATGGCACCCTCTATTACCGCTTCGTGCTGGTCACCACCACAGGCCTGACCGTGCTTTCGCCGGTGCGCACGGTAGCCTTGCAGCCCTGTGCAGCGACCCCGGCCGTGCGCGCGCCCCGGTGGGTTCCGAGCTCGGGGCTGCACCCCGTCACGGGCAGCCCGGCGTTGTTGTCCGCTATTCCCCTATAAACCTTTTTCGAAGGAGGTTTTCCTATGTCCCGTTCACGCTGGTTCGTCCTTTTCGTTGCCGTGTGGGCTTTGTTGGCCATGGCCTGCTCGGGCCTGGCGGGCGGCGGTGGTTCGCAAGACGCGGGCCCGGCCGCGCAAGGCCCGGCCCAGGGCGCGCAGCAGGGCCCGTCGGGTCCCCTGGGTGGTAATCAGGGCGCGGCCAATCCCGCCCGGGGTGGTGGCCGGCCGGCCCGTTCGTTTCAGGAGGCCGAGGACGCGGTGGTGAAGATTTTGGCCACGGGCACGCTGGCTTCGCTGCAAGCCGGCGAGACCATTTACAACGCGGAGTGGATTGGCAGCGGCTTCATCATCGACCCCTCGGGCATTGTGGTGACCAACAACCATGTGGCTGCCGGGGCCGCGACCCTGAAGGTGTATATTGGCGGCAACATCCAAAAGCAGTTCCCGGCCCGGGTGTTGGCGGCGTCGGAGTGTTTAGACCTGGCCGTGCTGCAAATCGAGGGCGGCGCGCCCTTCCCCGTGTATCTGGAATGGTACACGGGCCCCGTGGAGACGGGCATGGAGGTGTACGCTGCGGGCTACCCCGGCCTGGGCGATGACTGGCAATACACCCTCACCAAGGGCATCATCTCCAAAGTGCGGGAAAACGGGGACCAGAGCTGGGCCTCCATGGAATACACCTACCTGCACGATGCCCGCATTCGGGGCGGCAATTCGGGCGGCCCGCTCATCACGCCCCAGGGCCAGGTGGTAGGCATCAATTACGCCGGCAGCAATGAGCTGGACATCAATCTGGCCATTCCGGCCGAGGTAGCGCGGCCCGTGGTCGAGCAATATCTGCGTCGGGGCACGCCGTACCGCTGGTTGGGCATCAACGGCGAGGCCCTGGTCATCCCCGATATTTCCTTCTCGGGCATTTGGGTCTCTTCTGTGGAGTCGGGCTCGCCCGCGGACCAGTTGGGCATCAAGTCGGCCGACATCATCTTCGAGATTGAGAACATCGCGGTGGCGCTGCGGGGTACGATGAAGGAATACTGCGAAATCCTGGCCAGCCGCGGACCGCAGGATGCCATCAAGGTCAAGGTGTTGCGCCTGGCCACGGGCGAAATTCTGGAAGGCACGCTGAACACCGGCGGCACGCTGCAGGTGGTGGCCACTTTGGACGATGGCGGTAGCAGCGGCGGCAGCGCCCCGGGCGGTACGGCCGGCGGTGGTACGGCCGGGGGTGGCGGCAACGCGGGCGGTGAAGCGTCCAACGCCAGCGATTATGTGCTGGTGACCGATGACAGCGAGGCCATCGGCGTGGCCGTGCCCAAGGCCTGGGCCGCGCAAATCGACGGTTCCCTGTGGCAAACCACCTGGACCAAGGCCGACGGCAGCTCCTACAATGTCGTTGCGGCCAGCCTCATCGCCGCGCCCGATCTCAACGCCTTCAACAGCCTCAACGGCCCCGGCGTGTGGCTGACCGCGTCGCGCGACTTCGGGCGCATTGGCGGCTACGCGCAGCTGCTGGAAGGCACCACCAGCTGGTTCGCTTCGTGCACCCTCTCTGATTCGGGCACCTATAGCGATGTGCTCTACGAGGGTGCGTACAACCTGTGGGAACGCTGCGGCGACACGGGGCGCATCACTTCGGTGGTGGTCGCAGCCCGGCCCAAGGACAACCCCACCGCGTTCCTGGTGCTGGTGGTGGTCAATGTGGACCCCACCAGCGACGATGCGGGCACGGTGGTGGAGAACATCCTGAACACCTTTGAGGTCATCGGCGCGCTGCCGTAGGCCGGCAGCGTACTGGCCCTACTCCTTCCCCCTGGTGGAACCCCGCCCGGCCCGTGTCGGGCGGGGTTCGTTTGCATCCCGCGCGTTTCGTCATCTGACATCTGGCATTTGTAGGTATTCGCATGGACGCAGCCGCGTTGACATGCCGCGAGCCGCGTGTTATACTCTCGTGAGAATTGGCACAAAAAAAGTTCCGCGGGTGGAGGCCTCCCCTCCACCTTCCTTTCGCTGCAGGGGCGTACACCATGTTGTGGCAATATGTTCCCATCGCCATCCTGCTGGTCCTCTCCACGGCGCTGGCCGTGCTCATCGTGCTGCTCGACGCGCTGTTGGGCCCGCGTAAGCCGACTTTTCGCAAGCTGAGCCCTTACGAATCGGGCATGGTGCCCATCGGCCCCGGGATGCGTCGGCAGCCGGTGCGCTTTTACCTCATTGCCATGCTCTTCCTGCTGTTCGATGTGGAGGTCATCTTCCTCTTGCCCTGGGCCGTGACCTTCCGCAAGCTGGGCCTCTTTGGCCTGGTGGAAATGCTGGTCTTCATCGCCATTTTGTTGGTCGGTTACATCTATGCGTGGAAGAAAGGAGCGTTGGAATGGGAGTAGAGCGTAAACTTGGCGAGTTGGGGATTGTGACCACCACCCTGGAAGAAGCGGTCAACTGGGCCCGCACCCGGGCCATGTGGCCGTTGCTGTTCGGTTTGGCCTGCTGCGCCATCGAGATGATGGCCGCGCAGGCTTCGCATTATGACATGAGCCGCTTTGGCATGGAGCTCATGCGGCCCAGCCCCCGGCAATCGGACCTGATGATTGTGGCCGGCCGGGTCACCCGTAAGATGGCCCCGGTGCTGCGCCGCCTGTATGACCAGATGGTCGAGCCCAAGTGGGTCATTGCCATGGGCGATTGCGCCTCGTGCGGTGGGGTGTTCAACAATTACGCGGTGCTGCAGGGCGTGGACGAAGTGGTGCCCGTGGATGTGTATGTGGCCGGTTGCCCCCCGCGGCCCGAGCAGCTCATCCACGGCGTGTTGACCCTGCACGCCAAGGTCATGAAAGAGCACCCTTTGCGCCAGGCCGCGTAGCCGGTCCTGGCGGAGCCCTTCCCCCAAAGGAGCCCGGGCATGGATGCGTATTTGACCGATGTGGTCGTGCCCACGATGCGCGAGCGTTTTGGCGTGGAACCTACGGTGTTTCGCGACGAGGTCTCGGTGATGGTGCCCCCCGAGCGGCTGACCGAGGCCGCGCAGGTGCTGCGCGACGAATTGGGCTTCGACGCGCTGCTGGACATCACCGGCGTGGATTATTGGCCCGAGGGGCAGCCTCGCTTCCATGTGGTGTATCAGTTCTACTCCTACACCCACAATGTGGCCCTGCGGGTGCGGGTTCCGGTGGAAGAAGACGCGGCCCAGGTGCCTTCGCTGGTGCCCCTCTACCCCAGCGCCAACTGGTATGAGCGGGAAGTGTGGGATATGTTCGGCATTGCCTTCGAGGGGCACCCGGACCTGCGGCGCATTCTGATGCCCTACGACTGGGTGGGGCACCCCCTGCGCAAGGACTACCCCCTGGGCTACGAAGAGCCCCAGTTCTCCTTCAACTTCGACGATATCGAGCGCCGCAAGCCGCGGCCTCGGGCCTGAGGCTTTTGCACGCGACGCAAGGAGCGGCCAATGCTGGAGCGCATGGAAATCACGGTGGACGATTTGCGGCATCTGGTCTCGGAACGGGCCCTCACGGGCGAGACCATGCTGCTCAACATGGGGCCGCAGCACCCTTCCACCCACGGTGTGCTGCGTTTGCTGCTGGAACTCGACGGCGAGGTCATCGTCAACTGCGTGCCCGACATCGGCTTTTTGCACACGGGCATCGAGAAGAACATGGAGGCCAAGAACTACATCCAGGCCGCGGTGATGACCGACCGCATGGACTACCTCAACACCGTGGGCAACAACCTGGCCTACGCACTGGCCGTGGAGAAGCTGCTGGGCATCGACGACATTCCCGAACGGGCGCAAATCATCCGGGTCATTCTGGCCGAGTTGCAGCGCATTGCCTCGCATTTGGTGTGGTTGGGAACCCACGCGCTGGACCTGGCTGCGATGTCGGTCTTCCTTTACTGTTTCCGCGAGCGGGAAATGATTTTGGGCATTTTCGAGCTGGTGGCCGGCCAGCGCATGATGACCACTTACATCCGTCCCGGCGGGCTGTGGCGCGATGTGCCGGCCGAGTTCGAGGCCGCGGTGCGGCAGTTCATCGACTACTTCCCGGCCCGCATCGACCAGTATGAGGCCCTACTGACCGAAAACCCGCTCTTCTTGCAGCGGGTGAAGGGCATTGGCGTGCTCAAGGCCGAAGATGCCATCGCCCACGGCGCCACCGGGCCTGTGCTGCGGGGTTCGGGCGTCAAGTACGACATTCGCAAGGCCCGGCCCTACAGCGGTTACGAGACCTACGACTTCGACATCCCTGTGCGGCCCGAGGGCGATGTGTATGCCCGCTACCTGGTGCGCATGGAAGAGATGCGCCAGAGCCTGAAAATCATTCGCCAGGCCCTGGACCGGCTGCCCCGCACCCAGGGCCAGCCCGTGCGCACGCCCAACCGTAAGTTCGTGCCGCCGCCCAAGCACGAAATCGCCCACAGCATGGAGGCCCTCATCCATCACTTCAAGTATTGGACCGAGGGCTTCCACGCGCCCAAGGGCGCGGTGTACGCGGCCGTGGAATCGCCCCGGGGCGAGCTGGGCTTTTACATCGAAGGCAACGGCGGGCCCAAACCCCAGCGGGTGCACGCGCGTACGCCTTCCTTCGCCAATTTGCAGCTGTTGCCCATGATGGCCAAGGGGCACATGGTGGCCGACCTGGTGGCCATCATCGGCAGCATCGACATCGTGCTGGGCGATGTGGACCGTTAGACCGAGCCAAACCGGGCCCCGGGCCCGGGTGGACAAGGAGCCGGGCATGAAGAACGCTTTCTACGAACAACATCGGGACGAAATCGAAGCCATCCTGGCCAAATATCCGCCGGAGCACAAGCGCTCGGCCATGCTGCCCCTGCTCTACCTGGTGCAGCGGGAGTTCGGCGGCCACATTCCCCCGGAGGGTATGCAGATTGTGGCCGAGATTTTGGATGTCTCGGTCACCGAGGTGGACGGCGTGGTGGGCTTCTACACCCTGTTCCACGACCGTCCCGGGGGCCGCTACCGCATCCAGGTGTGCACCGACATGCCGTGCGCGTTGCGCGGGGCCGAGGACTTTTTGCACCAGCTGGAAGACGCCCTGGGCATCAAGGCCGGCGAAACCACGCCCGACGGCCTGATTACCCTGGAAGAAGTGATGTGCATCGCGGCCTGCGACAAGGCGCCGGTCTTCCAGGTGCAAACGCCTGAGGGGCTGACCTATCACGAGAACATGGACCTGGAGAAGGCCCTGGCCTTAGTGGAAGCGTGGCGCAAAGCCGAGGCCGAACGGGCCGCACAATAGACCCGGCAAGGGCTACCGCGACGAGGAGAACGAGCGTCTATGGCCGAACATCTGCTCTTGCGACACCGGGACATCCCCGACATCGACCGCTTGGAGGTGTATCGCGCTCACGGCGGCTTTGAGGCCTTCCGCAAGGCCGTGACCCAAATGGACCCCGATGCGGTGACCGACGAGGTCAAGCGCTCGGGCCTGCGGGGGCGCGGGGGCGCGGGGTTCCCCACGGGGCTCAAGTGGTCCTTCATGGACAAATCCAACTGGCCGCACTATGTGGTGGCCAACGCGGACGAATCCGAGCCCGGCACTTTCAAGGACCGGGAAATCATGGAGCGCAATCCCTTCCAGTTTCTGGAGGGGGTGGCCATTGCCGCGTATGCCGTGGGCGCGCAGCGGGCCTACATTTACCTGCGCGGCGAGTTTTGGCCCATCGCCCGCTGGTTGGACGAGAAGATTGCCGAACTGGAGGCCGCCGGCCTGCTGGGCGACAACCTGTTCGGCACCGACTATTCCCTGCGCATTTACACCCACCTGGGCGCGGGGGCCTATATTTGCGGCGAGGAAACCGCGCTGCTGGAATCCCTGGAGGGCAAGCGCGGGCAGCCCCGGGTGCGGCCACCCTTCCCCCCGCAGAAGGGCCTGTGGGGCAAGCCCACGGTGGTCAACAATGTGGAAACCCTGACCAATGTGCCCCTCATCATTGAGCGGGGTGCGGATTGGTATCGCACCATGGGCACGGAGAAGAGCCCCGGCCCCAAGGTCTTTTCCCTCTCGGGCCGGGTCAAGCGGCCGGGGAATTACGAATTGCCCTTAGGCACGACCTTCCGGGAGCTGATTTTCGAGCACGGCGGCGGCATCATCGACGACCGCCCCATCAAAGGCATTATGGCGGCCGGCGCGTCGTCGAGCATCATGGTGGCCACCGACGAGGTGCTCGACACGCCCATGGACTACGAAAGCCCCCAGAAGGTGGGCGGTATGTTGGGCTCCGCGTCGGTCATCGTGCTCGACGATACGGTCAACATGGCGTGGCTGGTGAAGAAAACGGTGCACTTCTTCCATCACGAATCGTGCGGCAAGTGTACTCCCTGCCGTGAAGGCACTTATTGGATGGACAAGTTGATTCAGCGCATCATGTCGGGCCAGGGCACGCAGCAGGATGTGGAAACCCTGTACGAAGTGGCGCTGCAAATTCGGGGCAAGACCCTGTGCGCGCTGGGCGAATTTTCGACCATGGCCGTGGTCACCGGCATCGAGCGCTTCAAGGAGGATTTTGAGGCGGTGGTGCGAGGCGCGTAATGCCTTGGAACGAGCGGGCTCGCTTATGGTATGCGCAGGCAATGCGCGATTTGGAGATGGCACGCCGTAATCTCGCCATCGAGGGATATTATGTGGCGGCTTTCCTGGCCCAGCAAGCGGTCGAAAAATTGCTTAAAGCCGCCCATGTATTGGAGGGAAAACGGGTGCCGCGTACGCATTACATTGACGAACTGGCCCGGGCTTTGAATGTACCGTTGGAGGTTTATCGTTCGTTGTTGAGTCTGGTCTCAGATTATGTGATGGCCCGTTATCCTGATGCTTTGGGCGATGTGCCGTATGCTTATTATACTGAGGCGATGGCGCGCCAAAAAGTGACCATCGCTGAGCAGTTTGCAGATTATTTTCACCAGCGATGGAAGCGTCCCGAATGAACGCACAGGTACAGCCCAAGCCGCGCGATTTATGGGTTCAGCGTTTTGTCCGGGAAGTGTGGCCCCGGCTTCAGGCACAAATTGAGCCGGAGCGGGTCATTCTTTTTGGTTCTCGGGTGTGGGGAACGCCCCGGCCGGATTCGGACCTGGATGTGGTGGTGGTGTCGGAGCGTTTTCGGGATTTGCCCTTCGGCGAGCGCATGGCCTGGCTGTTGTGGTTGGCCGATTTTGACAAACACATCGACTTCTTTTGCTATACCCCCGACGAATTCGACCGGGTGCAACGGCTGTCTTCCGTTATTGAAGACGCGGTGCAACGAGGCTGGCAAATGTGGCCGGAAACGCTGGCCCCTGTGGCTTCGTGACGACCGGTTGCTTTTAGGCCCTTTTTCGGAGTAGCCGCATGAGCGCCAACGGTAAGCAAGTCACTCTCGTCATCGACGACAAGCAAGTCACCGTGCCCGCGGGCATCACCGTGGTCGACGCGGCCCGCCTGGCCGATATCGACATCCCGGTGTTTTGCTATCACCCCAAGATGGAGCCCGTGGGCATGTGCCGCATGTGCTTGGTGCACATCGGGCGGCCCGTGCGCGACCGGGCCATGGGGCAAATCGTGCGTAACGAGGACGGCACGCCCCAAATTCGCTGGGGACGCGGCCTGGAAACCGGCTGCACCGTGCGGGTCGAAGACGGTATGGTGGTCAAGACCCAAACCGATGATGTGGCCGAAGCCCGCAAGGCCGTGCTGGAGTTCTTCCTCACTTCCCACCCCCTGGATTGCCCTATTTGCGACAAGGGCGGTGAGTGCCCGCTGCAAAACCTCACCATGGCTTACGGCCCGGCCACCAGCCGGTTCCCCTATGAGTTCAAGATTCACTTCCCCAAGCGGGTGCCCTTGGGCGATTTGATTATTCTGGACCGGGAACGCTGCATTTTGTGCGGCCGGTGCGTGCGCTTCCAGGAGGAAATCGTCGGCGACCCCGTGCTCAGCATGGACAGCCGCGGCCGGGCCAGCTACATCATCACCACCTCCGAGCCGCCCTTCGATTCGTATTGGTCCGGCAACACCACCGACATTTGCCCCGTGGGCGCGCTCACCACGGTGGACTTTCGCTTCGATGCCCGGCCCTGGGAGATGACCCACGCCGCGTCGGTGTGCAATTTGTGCCCCGTGGGGTGCAATCTGGTCTTCGATGTGCGCCGCGAGCCCAAGCTCGGCGGGCGCATCGCGGTGCAGCGGGTGCTGCCGCGGCAAAACGAGTGGGTCAACGAACTGTGGGTGTGCGACAAAGGCCGCTTCGCGGGTTATCACTTCGCCCAGGCCTACGACCAGCGCCTGATGCGGCCCTACATGCGCAACGGCCAGGGCCAACTGCAACCCGTGGCCTCGTGGGCCGAGGCGCTGCGGGCCGCGGCCGAGGCCATCCAGGGCGCGGAAGGCCCCCTGGTCACCCTGGTCAGCGGCCGCCTGAGCACCGAAGACCTCTACAACCTGGCCCGTTTCACGGACCACCTGGGCGGCCGCAAGGTGCTCTACACCTTCATGGGTGGCGGCGAGGTGGTCAGCCAGGTGGGCCTGGGCACGGGCAGCAACCTGGCCAACCTGGGGGCGGGCGATGTCATCATCGTCTTTGCCTCGGACCTGGAAGAAGAAGCCCCCATGTGGCGGCTGCGGGTCAAGCTGGCCGCGGAGCGGGGCGCGCACCTGGTGGTGGTCAACCCCCGGGAAACCAAACTGGACCGCT
>JALSPJ010000054.1 GCA_026985995.1 Anaerolineales bacterium | reverse complement strand
ACGCGGTTCCCCCGGGCCGTGCCCCATGGCCTGGTGCTGCTCAACTATGCCGCACCCTGCTGGGAACCCCAGCCGTCGGGCCGCGGCTATCGCGCCGCGCGGCCCCGCAATGCCATCTATTACGCCTACGCCTTGGGGCGGCTGGTCGGTTTCCCCACTTACACCGAAGTGCCTTGGGACCACGCGCTGGAACGGGATGAGGTGTATTTCTACGACTTGGGCGCGGCGGTGGAAGCCGACTACCGGGCTTTGCCTCAGGGCGGCTATGTGCGCTTTTACCGCCGCGGGCTGGCGCTGGTGGGCTGGTGGCCCGCGGCCACGACCATCGTGTTGCGTCACCCCTCGCTGCCGGCGCAGGGCTGGGCCTATAACCTCTACCGGGGCCAATGGTTGACGGTGGACGACCACAGCCTGGCTTTGCCGGTCACGCCCGAAGCCGACCCGTTGACCGGCCGCGTCGCGCCGCTGGGGCGCATTGTGCTTTACGCGCCGGGGGAGTAGGCGTTGCAGCGTCGCGCGGCGCCGGGAGCGGCGGCCCAGAAGCGTTCGCCGGCGGTGAGGGGCAGAAGCCGGCGTTACACCTCTTCCCACGGGCGGAAGCCTTCGCCCAAGGCCTCGTGCGCCTGGCCGATGACCATGAACGCGGCCGGGTCCGCTTCGCGTACGATGGCCTTCAGCGGCCCCACTTCGCCCCGGCTGACCACGCAAAACAGCACGGCCCGCGCCTGGCCAGTGTAGCCCCCGCGACCTTCCAGCACCGTCACGCCCCGGTCCAGGTCGCGCAAAATGCGCTGGGTGACGGCCTGGGGCCGGGTGGTGACGATGACTACGGTGCGCACCACATTGGCGCCCTGGCTCACCGCGTCGGCCGTGAGGCCCGTGATGTACAGCGCCACCAGCGCGTACAAGGCCTTTTCCCAGCCAAAGGTGAAACCGGCCGCGGCCAGCACCGCGGCGTCGGAAAGCAGGTAGCTCTGCGCCATGGGAATGTGCCAGCGGCGGGCCAGAATGCGGGCCAGGATGTCGGTTCCCCCGCTGGTGCCCCGGCCGCGATAGATGAGCCCCGCGCCAATGCCGCCTACCACGCCGCCGTAGAGCGCGTTGAGCAGCATGTCGTGGCTGAGCAGGCGCAGGCCCACGGTGTAGGTCCAGGCGTCGATGAACGCGGACAGCAGCACCACGCTGAGCAGGGTGCGCACCGCGAAGCGGGGGCCGCCCAAATAGCGCCAGCCCAGCAGGAAGAGGGGCAGGTTGAACCCCGCCACCAGCGCGCCCACGGGCCAGCGGGTGTAGTGGTGCACCACCATGGCCAGGCCGCTCACCCCACCGGCGGCCAAATCCGCAGGGATGAGGAAGAGCACCAGGGCCAGGGCCAGAATGCCGGTGCCCACCACCAGGTAGGCGTAATCCCGGGCCCGCCGCCAGGCTGCCGGGTTCCCCCAGGGGCTCATGGTGTGCCCTGGTCGTCGGGCTGGGTGTGCAAGGTGGTGTGGGCCAGGGCCTCATACACCGCGATGATGCCCGAGTTGTCTAAGTCGCCCAGGCCCATCTCCAGCATGGCCCGATAAAGTTGGGCGAAAAGGCCCGTGGCCGGCAGGGGCATGCCGTAGGCCCGGCCCGTTTGCATGACGATGTTGAGGTCCTTTTCCATCATGGTGGCCTTGAAGCCGGGGCGCCGGTCGCCGCGGAAGAGGCGCGGGGGCTTGTGGTCCAGGGTCCAGCATCCGGCCGCGCCCCCGCGAATAGCCTCCACCACTTTGCGGGGGTCGGCGCCGGCCTTTTGGGCCAAAAGCAGCAGTTCGGCCATGGCCACCATTTGCGCGGCGACCATGATTTGGTTGGCCGCCTTGGCCACCTGGCCCGTGCCCGCGGGGCCGATGTGGGTGATGGCGCGGCCTTCGGCTTCCAGCACGGGCCGCACGCGCGCCAGGGCCTCGGCCGGGCCGCCCACCATGATGGTGAGGGTGCCCTGCTGCGCGCCAATGTCACCGCCGCTCACCGGCGCGTCCAGCGCGGCCACGCCCACTTTCGCCAGTTCCGCGGCAATGTGGCGCGCGGTTTCGGGCCGGATGGTGGAGTGGTCGACGAAAATCAGGCCCGGATGCGCGCCCTCGCGAATGCCCTGGGGCCCCAGGGCCACTTGTTCCACCGTGGCGGAATCGGGCAGGTTGGTGATGACCACATCCACGGCCGCGGCCACCTCCGCGGGGCTGGATGCGGCCTGCGCGCCCAGGGCCACCAGTTCCTCCACCGGGCCTCGGGAGCGGTTGTGCACCACCAGCGGGAAGCCGGCGCGCAAGATGTTGCGGGCCATGGGTTTGCCCATGATGCCCAAACCGATGTAGCCCACGCGTAACATGCTTCGCCTCCACATGCAGGGGAATGGGGCGCGGGCGCAGGGCCCGCGCGTTCAGCGCGCGGCGGGCCGTCGGTTCCCCTGGGGCAGGTAAAGGCCCACCACCCGCTGCTGCGGACGCCAATAGGTTTGCGCGATGCGCTGCACATCCGCGGGGGTGACCGCGGCCAGGCGGTTCAAATAGTCCGCGGCCCACGAGGCATCGGCCAGCATTTCGCTGTAGCCCAGCCAAAAGGCCTGGCCGGTGATGCTTTCGCTGTTGTAGGCGAAGAGCGCGCGGGCCTGCTTGAGGGCCCGGGCCAGGTCTTCGGCCGCGGGGGGCGTGTCTTGCAAGCGATGGATTTCGTCTTCCACGGCCTGCAGCACTTGCTCGGGGGTGCGCTCGGGGTGCACTACGATGGTCAGCCAGTAGAGGTAGGGGTCGAGGGTGGCCTGGATGCTGCCGGAAACCGACACCGCGAGGCCCTTTTCGACCAGGGCGCGGTAGAGGCGGGAAGTGTGGTGCGACAGGCCGCCGCCGAAGAAGTTGAGGTTGGAAGGGCCGGTGAGCAGGCTGTCGGCCAGCAGGTAGGGCCAAAAGTCGGGGTCTGTGGCCCGGGGGGCGCGGAATGCGATTTGCACATAGGTGGTCTCGCCGGGGCCTTCGACCACCACCCGGCGCTCGCCCCGCTGCGCGGGTTCGGGGCGCTGCAGCCGCGGGGGTTCGGGGCCCGGCTCCAAGGGGCCGTAGAAGCGCTCGATGCGCTGCAGCATGGCCTGGGCGTCGAAATCCCCGGCCATGGCCAGCACCGCGTTGTTGGGGATGTAGTAGGTGCGGTAGTGGCGGTAGAGGTCGTCCCGGGTCATGGTGCGCAGGTCGGCCAGGTCGCCGATGATTTCGTGATGATAGGGGTGCACGCGGAAGGCCGCGGCCTGCATCTCTTCCCCCAGCACGAAGAGGGGCTCGTTTTCGTCGCCCTGGCGTTCGGAGATGACCACCGTGCGCTCGGCTTCCACTTCCTGGGGGTCGAAGCGGGCGTTGACCATGCGGTCCGCTTCCAGGTCCAGGGCCAGGTCGATTTCTCGGGCCGGCAGGGTCTCGAAAAAGGTGGTCCAGTCCAGGTAAGTGAACGCGTTCCACGCGCCGCCGACGCGCGAGATGGCTTTGTCGAGCACGCCCGCGGGGTAACGGGGCGTGCCTTTGAAGAGCATGTGTTCCACCCAGTGGGAAATGCCCGTGCGGCCGGGCACTTCGTCGCGGGAACCGACGCGGTACCACACCCAATGGCTGATGACCGGCGCGGTGTGGACTTCTTTGAGCACAACCAGCAGGCCGTTGGCCAGGCGACCGCGATAGGTGTAGGCTTCCATGGGCGTCTTCCTGCGTGTGGTGTGGTGGATGGTGAATTATACCAGGGCCGGGCTCAGCCCATTTTTTGCACCAGAGGGTGCGAGCGCATGTACGCGGTGAGCACCTGGTAGAAATATTCGGGCCCCTGGAAGCGCACGAACAGCAGGGAATGCTCCCCGGCGCGCAGGTGCACCTCGTCGCCGGGCTGCAGGTTGACCGGGTCTTGCCCGTCGATGCTGATGACCACTTCGTGGTCCACATGGGGCACCACCGCGACGGAGGACCCTTCGGCCAGCACCACGGCCCGGTCCACCGAAAGGTGCGGGGCCACGGGCACCAGCAAAATGTTGCGCAATTCGGGGGGTAAAATGGGCCCGCCGGCGGCCAAGGCGTAGGCGGTGGAACCCGTGGGCGTGGCCACGATGAGTCCATCGGCCACATAGTGGGTGAGGAGCAGGCCGTCGACATAGGCGCTCAGGCGCACGGGCCGCACTGCACGGCCGCGGCAAATGACGGCCTCGTTGACCACATCCCACTGTTGGGCGACCTGGCCATCGCGATACAGGGAGACGGCCAGCATCATGCGGCGTTCCAGGCGGAAGTCGCCGGCCAGCAGGCGCTCTAACGCGCGGCGCCACTGGTCCCGCTGGACCTCGATGAGGAAGCCGAAGCGGCCCAGGTTGATGCCCAGCACCGGCACGCCGCAGGGCGCGGCCAGGTGCCCGGCCCGCAGCATGGTGCCGTCGCCGCCTAAGGCCACCAGCACATCGTAGGCCCGGTGACAAATGCGGGCCCGCAAGGCCGCGTCGTTGAGCAGCCCGGCATCGGCCTGCACGCCATGACCGCGCAAAAACGCGGCCACCTGCCGGGCTTCGTCCAGGGCCTCGCGCACTTGAGGGTGGGCCAGCACCACCACTTTTTGAATTTGCAGCCCCTCCATGGCGCTTCTCCTTCGGCTTTCAGTCGCTCAGGCCCAAAAATTCCAGCTGCACTTTGCGCTCGGGCAAGATGACCTGCCGCACCTGTACCTGCACTGCCGCGTTGAGGGGCACCTCGCCTCGGGCGTGCACCCGCTCTTCCAGGCCCAACGTGGGCAGCACCACCGTCACCCAGGGCGGGTCCTGGGCCACCACAATGCCTTCGCCGGTCCAGCGGGGGTGTTCCAGCAGATATACCAGGGTCCAATGCCGCCGCGAGAGGCGCTCGGCCTGGCGCACATCGCCGCGCACGGCTTCGGCCAGGGCCACCCGCTCCAGCACCGCGTCGGGGCCCAGGGGCGGGCGGCCCAGCAGGTGGGCGCGCAGCTGCTGGTGGGCCACCAGGTCCAAATAGCGCCGCAACGGGCTGGTGACCTGCACATACGCGGTCAGGCCTAAGCCGCTGTGGGGGCCAGGGGCGCTTTTGTATTCACTGCGGAAGAAAGTGCGGCGCAGCGCGTACATGCCGGCCAGGCCGGGCGGAATGTCGTGTTCCACCTCCCGGCGGGGGGGCTGGGTGGTGTAAGGCATGGGCAGGTCGTGCTGCGCGGCGTAGCGGGCCGCGGCCTCGCCGGCCATAATCATGGCCTCGCGCACCAGGTCCCGGCTGCGCAGGGGCGGCAGGGGCACAATGCGCACCGGCCCGTGGGGCAGTTCCACGCTGACCTTGACCTCGGGCATGTGCACGGTGAGCGCGCCCTGGCGGTGCCGGCGGTTCATGTAGCGCCGGGCCCGGTCCCACAGGGCCTGCAGGTCGGGGTCGTGGTCCAGGCGGGCCTCGGCCTGGGCATAAGTGAGGCGTTCCACCCGCACCCAGGTCAGGTGCACTTCCACCTGGGTCAGGTTGCCCTCGTCGTCGATGCGCAGGGCAAACGAGAGCGCGGGGGAAACGGGCGCCAGGCCCAGGCCCAACCGCTGGCGGGCCGCGTCGGGCAGCATGGGCACTACCCCCTCGGGCAAATACACGCTGCTGCCCCGGTGGCGGGCTTCGGCGTCGGCGAGGCTGTCGGGGGGAACCAGCGCGGCCACATCCGCGATGTGCACCCACACCCGTTCGCCGTCCCAGCCGAGGGCGTCGTCGGGGTCCTGGCTGCCTTCGTCGTCGATGGCCCAGGCGGGCAGATGGGTGAGGTCTAAGCGGGGCTCGTCGGTGGGCAAAGGGGGCAGGGGCAGCTCGGGCGGATGGGTGGCGACCCTGTGCCGGGCGGGGTAGGGGTTCACCCGGGGGCCCCAGGCCTGCCATTGCAGCAACAGGCGGTGGGCTTCGGTGGGGGTTTGTTTGAGGCCCAGGGCTTCGAGCACCCGGCTGGTGCGTCGTTGGCCCAGAGCCAGGGCTTCCACTTCGACCACGAAGGCCGCGTCGGCCTGGGGGTCGATGCAGCCCTGCCGCGCCCGTTGCAGGAAGGCTTCCCACGCCTGGCGGTGGCGGGCCCGGGCCGCGCGCTGCTGGCGCAGGCGTTCCACCTCGGCCGCGGGGCGGGCCTGCAGCGCATCCAGCGGGCCGTGGAAGTAGGGTTCCGCCTGTACCCAGGCCCAGGTGGCCCACGCGGTGTGCGGGGTGAATTCGCCAAAGGCCAGGGCCGCGAGTTCTGCCAGGGAGATGGGGGGCTCGCCCTGGAGCACTTCCCAGGCTTCGAGCAAGGGCGCAGGGTCCAGGGGGGCAAACAAAGGGGGAACCGGCGCGGGGCCGGGGTGCAGGGGCTGCACATCTTTGGGTCGCACCCGCACCCGCTGGCCGTCCGCGGTCAGAAGCTCCCAGCGGGGGCCGGTTTGTTCCACCCGGGCCGGGCGGCTTTTGTAGACCACCAGCGCGCCGGGGCCCCAAAGGGTGTCGGTCATGGATGCTCCTGATGGGCCGAAAACGGGCAGGTCCGCCTCCGGGGGTTTGGGCGCGACATCACGCCCCTGGGGGAACCCGACGGTTCGCCCGGCTCATTATACCGTAGGGCAGCGGCCGGGGCCCGACGCGCGCGGCACGCCGGGCCCGGGGGCGCTCAGGCGCTTTGGGGCGGCTCGAAGAAGAGGGGCCACCGCCGCGGGTTGAGTTCGTGGAACAGGCCGTAGACCTTGTAGAAGATTTCGTCCACATTGGGCTTGGAGAAGTAATCGCCGTCGAAGCCGTAGGCCGGGCGGTGGGGCCGGGCCGGAATGGTCAGCGGCGGCGAATCGAGCCATTGGTAGCCGCCTTGCTTCTCCAGCACTTCTTGCATCATATAGGCGGTGGTGCCGCCGGGCACATCTTCGTCCAGGAAGACCACCCGGTTGGTCTTGCGCACCGATTCCACGATGACCCCCCGCACATCGAAAGGCAGCAGGGATTGTACATCGATGACTTCCGCGTCGATGCCCACTTTGGCCAGCTCTTCCGCGGCCTGGAGCACGATGCGCACCATCGCGCCGTAGGTCACCAGGGTGACATCGCGGCCGGGGCGCAACACTTCGGGCACGCCTAAGGGCACGGTGAATTCGCCCAGGTTGGCGGGCAGCTTTTCCTTGAGGCGGTAGCCGTTGAGCACTTCCACCACAATGCCCGGTTCGTCGCCCTGCAGCAGGGTGTTGTAGAAGCCCGCGGCCCGGGTCATATCCCGGGGAACCAGCACATGCATCCCCCGCACTAAGTGGATGAGCCCGGCCATGAGGGAGCCCGAATGCCAGATGCCCACCAGGCGGTGCCCCCGGGTGCGCACGATGACCGGCGCTTTTTGCCCGCCCGCGGAGCGCCATAGCACGGTGGCCAGGTCGTCGGACATGATTTGCAGCGCGTAGAGCAGGTAGTCCAGATATTGGATTTCAGCGATGGGCCGCAGCCCCCGCAGCGCCAGCCCAATGGCCTGGCCCAAAATGGTGGCTTCGCGGATGCCGGTGTCCATGACGCGCCACTTGCCGTATTTGGCTTGCAGCCCGCGGAAGGCCTGGTTCACGCCGCCCAGGTAGCCCACATCTTCGCCAAAGGCAATGACCCGGGGGTCGCGGCCGAGGACGATGTCGAAGAATTTGTTGAGCACTTCGAAGCCGGCCACTTCGGGCGCGTCGGGGTCGTAGGTGGGCTTGACTTCGGGCACCTGGGTGGCTGCGCTGGGCCAGGGGCTGTAGAGGAAGGTGTCGTAATCTCGGCGGCCGCCTTCTTCCACCTGCTTGCGCCAGCGGATGAGGGGGGCGCGCACTGCTTCGGGCGCGTCGCGCAGGGCCATGAGGGCCCGGCGGGCAATGCCCAGGGTGGCCGCCCGGTAGGGCACTTCCAGGGCCAGCACTTCGCCTTTGAGCGCGGCCAGGGCGTCCCGGGCCGCGGGGTACTGGTCGGCGGCCTGTTCCAGCAGACGCACCAGCTCCTGGGCCTCTTGTTTGCGCGGGGCCACGAACGCGGCATGGGCCCGCTTGAGGGCCTGGCGCACGGTGCGCTTGGCCTCTTTCTCCAGCGCGGTCAGTTCTTCCTCGGTGGCCAGGTCGTGCTCCAAAATCCAGGCCCGGAACCGACGCAGGCCGTCGTGCTCGGCTTCCCACTGCAGCCGCTCGCGGGATTTGTAGCGGGTGTGGCTGCCCGAGGTGGAATGGCCCGAAGGCTGCACCAGTTCCACCACATGCAGCAGCACGGGCACATGCTCGGTACGGGCGATGTGCGCGGCTTCCTGGTAGGCCTCCAGCAAGGCGGGGTAATCCCAGCCCTTGACCTGGCGCACCTCGAAGCCCCGGTCCTCGGGGCCTCGGCGCTGGAAGCCCTGCAGCATCTGGTACAGGTCTTTGGTCAGCTGGTACTCGTTGGGCACCGAGATGCCGTACTCGTCATCCCACACCGAAATGACGGCCGGCACCTGCAACACGCCGATGGCGTTGAGGGTTTCCCAGAACAGGCCTTCGGCGCAGGTGGCGTTGCCGATGGTGGCCCAGGCCACTTCGTCGCCGTTGCGGGAGAATTGGGTGAGGGCCTTGAGGTCGTCGAGCTGGCGGTAGAGTTTGGAGGCCAGGGCCAGGCCCACCAGGCGGGGCATTTGCGAGCCCGTGGGGGAGACATCGGCCACGACATTGTACTGCTCGGTTTGGGGCTTCCAGGTGCCGTCGGGGTTGAGCAGGCGCACGCCGAAGTGGTTGTTCATGTTGCGGCCGCCGCACGCGGGCTCGAAGTTGACATCCGCGTGGCCGTAGAGCTGGGCGAAGAATTGCTCCAGGGTGAGTGCGCCGATGGCCATCATGAAGGTCTGGTCGCGGTAATACCCGGTGCGCCAATCGCCTTTGCGGAAGGCCCGGGCCCAGGCCAGTTGCGGCACCTCTTTGCCGTCGCCGAAAATGCCGAACTGGGCCTTGCCGAGCATGACTTCCTGATACCCCAACCGACTGGCCTCGCGGCTGAGCACCGCCAGGCGGTAGTCGTGGAGGATGTCCTCGCGAGAGAGCGAGAGAGTCTTTAAGGAAAACTTCGTTTGCATAGACGACCTCCAAAGCGCGGAAAAGGCGTAGAAGTTGGAAGTTGGTGGTTGGAAGTTGGCGGTTGATGGCCGAAAGGCAGAAGTCGGCGGTTAGTGATGGGTATTTAGGGGCTGATTGCGTTGCGTTTGTACTTTTCGGTATAGGCTGTGTAGCATTTTGGCGACGATAACGAGATCGGCCTGTAATTGTCGGTGTAAATCCGATGATAGATAGCCCAGGTCGACAGCCAGCTGGAGCAAAGTGTCCACTTCAGCAACTGAACCTAAGGCAATGTCCAAATGCCGAGCAAAAGCGCCATCGCTGCGTCGCCCGTGCCCTTCGGCGATATTCGCCGGAATAGAAACCGCCGCGCGACGTAGTTGCCCCTGCAAATTCCACCGCTCCCGGTGCGGAAAGTTTTCTGAGACCTGATATACCTGCCGTACCAATGACATGGCCCGTTGCCAAACTTCCAAATCGCGATGTGAACGCATACGCATAACCGCCTCCTCCTACTCTACAACCACCTTCCAACCTCTATCTACCAACTTCCATCTACCAACTTCCACCTTCTAACTTCCATCTTCTAAATATGAATCCCCTCCCCCAGCGCCACATGGGCGACTTCCATGAGCACTTCGCTCAGGGTGGGGTGGGCGTGTACATTGCGAGCAATCTCCGCAGGGGTGATTTCCATCATCCGGGCCAGGGTGAGTTCCGGAAGCAGTTCGGTCACCTCGGGGCCAATCATGTGCGCGCCCAAAAGCTCGTTGTAGGCCTTGTCCACCACCAGCTTGATGAAGCCCTTGCCCTCGTTCAACGCCAGGGCCTTGCCGTTGGCCTGGAAGGGGAATTTGGCCACGGTGATGTCATAGCCCCGCTCGCGAGCCTGGGCCTCGGTGAGGCCAAAGGCGGCCACCTGGGGGTGCCCATACACGGCCCGGGGCATGGCTTCGTAGTCCAGGGGGTGCACCGGCCGGCCGGCGATGGCTTCGGCGGCCAAAATGCCCTGCGCGGAGCCCACATGGGCCAGCATCATCTTGGCCGTCACATCGCCAATGGCCCAAATGCCCGGCACATTGGTGGCCATGCGCTCATCCACCGCGATGGCGCCCCGGTCCGTCAGGCGCACGCCCACTTCCTCCAGGCCCAAATTTTCGGTGTTGGGCCGAAAGCCAATGGCCACCAGGGCCTGTTCGGCCTCCAGGGTCGCGGTCTTGCCCTTTTTGGTGTCGGTCACCGTCACCCGCACGCCTTGCTCGGTGGCTTCGATGGCTTCCACCTTGTGCCCGGTGAGCACTTTGATGCCCTGGCGCTGGTAGTGCTTGCCCAGCTCCTTGCCCACTTCTTCGTCTTCTAAGGGCAACAGGGTGGGCATCATTTCCACCAGCGTGACCTGCGCGCCGTAACTGTGCCAGATGGTAGCGAACTCGACCCCAATGGCCCCGCCGCCGATGATGATGGCCGACCGCGGGTAGTGCTTTTGCAGAATGGCGGGGCGGTAGGTCAGCACCCGCTGGCCGTCCACATCCCATCCGGGGGGAACCAGGGGCCGCGCGCCGGTGGCGACGACGATGTGCCGCGTCTCGAGGCGCTGGGGCTCCCCGCCGTCGTTGGGGGTGACCAGTACCTCGCCGGGCCGGGTGATGCGCGCCGTACCCATGAAGACCTGGATGCCGTTCTTGCGCATCAAAAAGCCCACGCCCTTGGTCAGCCGCTGGGAAACCTGCCGACTGCGCTTGACCGCGGTGGCATAGTCGAAGGACAGGTGCTCTACGCCGGCGATGCCGAAGGTCTTGGCCTCGGTGCGCAGCGTGCGCACGATTTCCGCGTTCTTGAGCAGCGCCTTGGAAGGGATGCAGCCCACATTGAGGCACACCCCGCCCAGCCATTCCTTGTCCACGATAGCGGTTTTCAGGCCCAGCTGCGCGGCCCGAATGGCGCCCACATAACCCGCGGGTCCGGCGCCGATGAAGACGACATCGTACATGGTTGGCCTCCCGAAAAGCGTCAGCAATCAGCAGTGCCCACTGTCTTGCAGACAAGCCAGTATGGGCTCCACCTGCTCCCCGCTCCCTGCTTCCCGCTCTCTGCTCTTCATTCCCCCCATGCTTCCAAATACTTCACGATATCTTGCACGAACGCGTCGGCCACCGCGCCGTCCAGCACCCGGTGGTCGATGGTCAGGCTCAAGAAGGCCATGGGCCGAATGGCCAGCACATCGCCTTCCAACACCACCACCCGCTTCTTGATGGCCCCCACGCCCAGGATGGCCACATTGGGCTGGTTGATGATGGGCGTGCCGAACAGGGAGCCGTTGGTGCCGTAGTTGGTGATGCTGAAAGTGCTGCCCGTAATTTCGTCGGGGGTCAGTTGCCCGCGGCGGGCCCGTTCGGTGAGGTCGTTGAGCGCGCGGGCAATGCCCAGCAGCGAAAGTTCGTCCGCGTTCTTGATGACCGGCACGATGAGCCCTTTATCGCCCAGGGCCACCGCGATGCCGATGTTGATGACCTTGTGCAGCAGGATGCCGTCGTCGGTCCATGAGGAATTGACCAGGGGGTGCCGGCGCAAGGCCTGAGCTGCGGCGGCCACGAAGTAGGCCGTGAAGGTCAGGCGCACCCCGCGGGCTGCGAATTCGGCCTTGTGTCGGGCCCGGTGTTCCACCACCCGGTGCAGGTCCACCTCGTGCACGGTGGTCACATGGGGCGCTACCCGCTCGGAAAAGACCATGTGCTCCGCGATGCGCCGACGGATGTTGGTGAGGGGGAGCAGCTCGTCGCCGGGCAGCACAGGCACGGGCTTGCGCACCGGCTGCTCGCCGGGCAGGGTAACCTGCGCGGCCTGGGGCGCGGGCGCGGTGGTCGGTGGGGGTGGGGCTGCCGCGGGTTGCGCTGCGGGGCGGGCCTCCGCCGGGGCGGGCGCGGCAGCGGGCTGGGGCGCGGGCGTTGGCGCCGCGGCCGGCGCGGCCGCCGCGGGGCGGCGCTCCAGGTAGGCCAGCACATCGTGCTTGGTGATGCGGCCGCCCAAGCCTGTGCCCGGCACCTGGCGCAGGTCAATGCCGTGCTCGTTGGCCAGCCTGGCCACCACCGGCGAAATGAAGCCCAGCTCGGGGTGCCGCCCCGGGCGGTAGGTCGGCCGCGCGGCCGGGGCCGGGGCCGCAGGGGCCGCCGCGGGCGTCGGTTCCGCCTCGGTGGTCGGGGCCTGGGCCGGCGCTGCGGGTTCGGGTTGCGCCGGGGCCGGGGCCGCGCCTTCCACTTCCATCAGGGCCAGCACCTCGCCCACGGGCACGGTTTCGCCTTCCCGGTGCAAAATCTTCACCACCGTGCCCGTGGCCGGCGCGGGGATTTCGGTGTCCACTTTGTCGGTGTTGACCTCCAGCAGGGGGTCGCCTTCTTCCACATGCTCGCCTTCCTGCACCAGCCATTGGCTGATGGTGGCCTCAATCACGCCTTCCCCCAGGCGGGGCATACGAACCTCAAGGGGCATGGTGCTCTCTCCTCTTTGAGGGATGGTGAAACAAAAAGAGCCGTAAGGTTACGGCTCTGGAACAACGCGGGTGGGGCGCGCGAGGGCCAGCTGCCCAATAAGGGCAGTTTCCACCTGAACCTCAAGGAGCCGTACCCTGTGCTCGCCCATGGGTGGAACCCTCGCGCATGGCCTATGGGTATTTCCATTTTACCATAGCCCGCGGGGCTGAAGCCGGGGCACGGTATAATGGCCCCATGCGACGCATTCTGGTAGCCTTGCTGCTGCTCCTGGGGCTCATGTTCGTCGTGGCCCACCAGGGGGAATTGCAGCGTTTCCTTGCGGTGGTGCGCTCGGGCGACTGGCGTTTCGTGGCCCTGGCCTTCGCGTTTCAAACCGTCTGGTTCGCCCATGTCGCCTTCACCTTCGACTTTCTTTACCGCGCCTTAGGCCTGCGCGAACACCGGCTGCGGCTGTTGCTCATGGCCCTGTCGATGAACTTCGTCAACATGGTCGCGCCCACCGCGGGGGTTTCGGGCATGGCCGTGTTTGCCAGCGAAGCCCGCGAGCAGGGACAATCCACGGCCAAGGCCATGGTGGCCACCACCCTCTACATCTTCTTCGAGCATTTGGGCTTTCTGGCCGTGCTGTTCGTGGGGTTGTGGGTGCTCTTGCGCCGGGGGCGGCTCACCTGGGTGGAAATTTCGGCCTCGGCCATCATGGTGGCCATTGTGGTGGGTCTGGGCTCCATGCTCTACTTAGGCGCGCACGCGGGCAAGCCCCTGGCCGCGTTTTTGGCCTGGGCCGCGCGACGCATCAACGGCCTGCTGTGGCCTTTTTTGCGCCGACCGTGGCTCTCCGAGGCCCGGGCCCATCAGTTTGGCCACGACCTGAGCGTGGGCCTGCGCGCCTTGCGCACCAACCCCCGCTTCGTGGGCCTGCTGGCTCTGATGGGCATCGGCAGCAAGCTGTGGCTCATGCTGGTGCTCTATGCGGTGTTTCGGGCCTTCCATGTCCCCCTTTCCCCGGGAACCTGGATTGTGGCCTTCACCGTGGCCTACCTGTTCCTGGTGGTCTCCCCGGCTCCCGGGGGGGTGGGTTTTGTGGAAAGCGCCCTCACCGTGACCCTCACTTCTTTTTATTTGCCGGTGGAAGACGCGGTGGTGGTGGCCCTGGTTTACCGCGGCATCACCTTCTGGATTCCGTTGCTGCTGGGCTTCTTTGCCTTGCGCGCGCTGCCCTGGTCCCGAGCCCTCAATGGGCCGCCGCGCCCCTCGGGTGCGTCAAAGCAACCGCCGCGGTCCTCTGCCGGTTCCCCCACCCCCGGAGGTGACGCCCCATGAGCGTGCAAGTGGAACCCGTGCGTACGCACGGCCAGCGGCGGGATTTTGTGGCCTTTCCCTTTCGCTTGTATCGCGGCTGCCCCCAATGGGTGCCGCCCTTGTGGGCCGACGCGCTGTTGCCCCTGCGCAAAGATAAGCACCCGTTTTACGAGCATTCCGACGCGGACTTCTTCCTGGCCCGTCGCGACGGTGAAGTGGTGGGTCGCATCGCGGTGCTGGAAAACACCCGCTTCAACGCCTATCACGGCACCCGGCAGGCCGCGTTTTACTTCTTCGATTTCGTCGACGACCCCGCGGTTTCGGCCGCGCTGGTGGAAGCCGCGGTGGCCTGGGCCCGCCGGCGAGGCCTGACCGCGCTGGTGGGGCCCAAGGGCTTTGCCGCGTTCGACGGTTATGGCGTGCTGGTGGAGGGCTTCGAGCACCGCCAGATGATGACCATGATGAATTACAACTACCCCTACTATGCCCGGCATCTGGAGGCGTTGGGCTTCGTCAAAGAGGTCGATTTTTTCTCGTATCCCGTGGATGTAGCCACATTTCGCGTGCCCGAGCGCTTTTGGCGGGTGGCCGAAAAGGTGCGCCGACGGTACGATTTGCGGGTGGTGACCCTGCGCAGTCGCAAGGATGTGCGTTATTGGGCGCCCAAGGTAGGGCAGGCCTACAACGAAACTTTCATCCACAATTGGGAATATTACCCGCTGACCGAGCGGGAAATCGCCTTTTTGGCTCAAAATTTGCAGATGGTGGTGCGGCCCGAGCTGATGAAGCTCATCGTTCATGGCGCGGAGGCGCGGGTGGTGGGTTTCTTGCTGGGCTTTCCCGATGTGTCGGAAGCGCTGCAGCGGGCCCGGGGCCGCCTGTGGCCGTGGAACCTGGTGCGGCTGTGGCGCGCGCTGTACCGCACCGACACCATCTCGCTCAACGGCGCGGGGGTGCATCCCCGCTTTCAGGGCCGGGGCGGGAATGTGTTGCTCTACACCGAGATGGAGCGCACCATCCGCACCAGCGGCCAGTTTCGCCGGGCCGAACTCACCCAGGTGGCCGAAACCGCGACCCAAATGCAGCAGGACCTGGCCCGCCTGGGCGTGCGGCCTTACAAACGGCACCGGGTCTATCGCCTGACATGGAACGCCTGACGCCGGGCCCGGCGCGCCCCACGGGCGTCGGCGGCTTCACGGCCCGTCGGCGAAGCGCTGCAGCATGAAGAACTCGATGGCCGTGTTGGGCGGCCCTTCCAGTTTCAGCAGCACATCTTGCGGCTCCACCGGCAGGGTGAACGCGCGCCCTCGGGCCAACAGCTGCGGTTCTTCACGAATGGCGGGCCAGGCATAGGCGGCCACCGAAACCCCTGGGCCCTGCAGCAGTTGGAACTGCCAGGTGCTGAAGGGCTTGAGCACCATGTAGTAGCGCACGCCGCTGTCGTCCAGGGTATCTCGGCCATACCAGGGCAGGTTGCCCTGGGGCAAAAGGGGCACGCCGGCGATGGTCAGGGTATAGTCGGCCGGTTCCTTGCCGCCCCGCACTTCGATGATGGCCTGCGCGAAGCCGTTCCAATACATGGGCTGGTTGGCCCATTGGAAGTACATTTGCTCGGCCCCGCGGTAGATGCTCAGGGAGGCATCGGCCGCCGGGCTTTCCAGGCCAATGCCGAACTTGTCGGGCCGCATTTCGATGCCGGGCGCTTCTTGAAAACGGTTCTCGCGCAGCTCCAGCGGGGTGAAGGCCTCCACCGGCGGGATTTGAAAGAAGACGCTTTCGCCAGGGCGTAGATGGCCTTGCAGCACAAAGGTCATCTGGCCGGCCGCCAGTTCCAACACCTGCACGGCCTCGCCGCCCCGACCGCATTGCCGGTGGAAGTAGGCCATCAAGTCGCAAGCCGCCTGGGGGTTGGCGCCAAACTGGCAGCGCAGGCCCGCGTCGTCGGCCACCACATGCCCACCGGCGCGACGGCAATACGCCGCAGCCGGGCTGGGGAATTGCCAGCCCAGGGGCGGGAAGACGCAATCGGCCCCGCCGTTGAACCAGTCATCCAGCGCGCAGGCCTGCCCTTCGGGCCACAGACATCCAACGCCGCCGGCCGGGGTTCCGCCGGTGTACGCGCACCAGGCCGCGGCCAGGGTTTGGTCGCTGAGCGGGCCGGCCTCCTGACGATACAAACGCACACTGGCCGGCGGCTGGTAAATTTGCAAATTGTCGGCAAAGGCGGAGAAATACCACACCTGACCCTCGCGGTCTTCCAGGGTCGCCCGGCCCAACGCCCCGTCAGGGGGAACCTCGGGCCCCCGCCCGCGGAATTGGTCGGTGCCTTCCAGGCCGACTTGTACCACCAGGTCCAGCAGCTCGGCCGCGTCGTCGGGGGTCAACGCTATGGAACCCACACGCCACACGATGCCCACCGTGGGCGAGCCCAGCCACTGGGTGCTCTTCTTCATCTCTTCGTCGATAAAAG
>JALSPJ010000053.1 GCA_026985995.1 Anaerolineales bacterium | reverse complement strand
AGGACGCGGGACACCTGGGCCGCAAGACGGGCATCGGCTTCTACGACTATCGCCAAGACCGCAAAGGCGTGGCCCGGGATTTCTGAGCGCGGTCTAAACGCCAGGCCGGCGCGACCACACGAAGCGCTTCGATGGCGCGCGGAGACCCGGAAAGCCTCGGATGCGGGCCACGACCCGAATTCGGGGCCTTCCGTCGGCCTCCGCGCGCTGCTTTGTCCTCGCGGCCGCGCGCCGCGTTCTGTCGGGTTCCCCCAAAACCGAAGGCGAAACGCTACCCCCGCACCACCCGATAATTGCGCATCATGCCCATGTCTTCGTGCTCCAAATTGTGGCAGTGGTAGAGGTACAGCCCCTCGAAGTCGGTGAATTTGAGCAGAATGTCCACCTGTTCGCCGGGCAGCACCAGCACGGTGTCGTGCCAGCCCTCGTTGACGAAGCCGGGGCCTAAGGTATCCCAATAGGCCTGGGCCTGGGGCGCCACCCGCCGGCGCAAAATCTGGAACTGCAGACCGTGGACATGCATGGGATGGGGCAGGTTCATCATGCCGCCCATGCCCATGCCGCCCATACCGCCCATGCCGCCGGCGTTGACGAAGGACCACACTTCCAAATCCCCCAGCCGCACCACTTCGTCGTCCGCGGTGGCCGTCATCTCGAAAGTGCGGCCGTTGAGGGCCCAGCCCATGCCCGGGGCCATCGCCAGCACGAAAGTGCGGGGCTGGCCGGCGTTGACCGCGTCGGCTTCCCGATAGGGCGCGATGGCGCTCAGGCGCTCGGGCAGGGGCAGGTCCACGCTCTCCTGGCGTTCCACCACCGCGGTGAGCACGGGGAACCCGGCTTCGCCGCCGGGCGCGGCGTGAGGCAGGCTGACCAGCTGCCGCCGCGCGCCCAAAGGCAGCCCGCTGAAATCGACCCACAGCTCCACCCGCTGCGCGGGGCCCAGGGTCACATACTCCTTCTGGACGGGCCGCTCCAACAGGCCGCCCTCGGTGCCGATGACCGTGAGGGGCGCGCCGTCTTCCCAGGCCAGCTTGTAAATGCGGGCGTTGGAGCCGTTGAGGATGCGCAACCGATAGGGCCGGGTGGCCACCGAGAGGGTGAAATCGGGCCGACCATTGACCAGCAGCCGGTTCCCCAAAAAGCCCACCATGCGGTCCATGCCATTGCGCAAATAGACCAGCTGGTTGTTGCCGTCGAACACCCGGTCTTGCAACACCAGGGGGATGTCGTATTCGCCCTGGGGCAGACCCGCGGCCTCTTCTTCGTCATCGTGCACCAGGAAGAAACCCGCCAGGCCGTAGTAAACCTGGGGCCCGGTGCGGCCATGGGGGTGGGGGTGATACCAGTAAGTCCCGGCCCGGTCCAGGATTTGGAAATCGTAGACATAGGTTTGCCCCGCGGGAATGACGAAGCGCGGGTGGCCGTCGTTCACATCGGCCACATGCAGGCCGTGCCAGTGGACGATGGTCTCTTCGGGCAGTTCGTGGGAAAAGTGCACCCGCACCCGCCAGCCTTTGCGCACATGGAAGATGGGGCCTAAGTAAGTGTCGGGCAAAATTTGCAGCGCCTCGGGTGGGCCCTGCAGCACCCGGCCCTGATAGCGCCACACCTGGGTGGCCGCGCCGGGCAGAATGGACACCTGGTCGGCCACGGCCCGCAGTTCCACTTCCAAATCCACGGGGCCCGTGGGCGGCTGGGTTGCCGCTGGGGTTACGGGGGAAGGGCTGGTGGGCCCGGGCCGGGTGGGAGCCACGCGGGTGGGTGGGGTCGGGGTCATGGCTGGGGCCGGGGACAAAAAACGCCGGGCCAGCAGACCGCCGCCCGCGGCCAAAGCGCCAATACCGAGCAAACGCAGGGCGTCGCGACGAGTGAGGTTGAAGGACATGGTTCCGCTCCTATGGGGGTGAGGATGATGGCGGTTCGGTGGAGGGTCAGGCGACATCCAGCCGAGCCCGCCGCAGCAGCTGGGCGTTGAGGGCCACGACGATGGTGCTCATGGACATGAGCAGCGCGCCCACCGCGGGCGAGAGGTCGATGCCCCATGGGGCCAACACGCCCGCGGCCAGGGGCAGAGCCACGATGTTGTAACCTGCGGCCCAGGCCAGGTTTTCCACCATTTTACGGTAGCTGGCCCGGCTGAGGGCGAAAATCTTGACCACATCCAGGGGGTTGCTGCGCACCAGGATGATGCCCGCGGATTCGATGGCCACATCGGTGCCGCTGCCGATGGCAATGCCCACATCGGCCCGGGCCAGGGCCGGCGCGTCGTTGACGCCGTCGCCCACCATGGCCACTTTGCGGCCCTGGGCCTGCAAATCGGCCACGATGCGGTCTTTGTGCTCGGGCAGCACCTCGGCGAACACCTGGTCGATGCCCAGCGCCTGAGCCACTTGCTCGGCCGCGGCCCGGCTGTCGCCGGTGACCATGGCCACCTGCAGGCCCATGGCGTGCAGTTTTTCCACCGCGGTGTAGCTCTCGGGCCGAATGACATCGGCCACCGCGAACGCGGCCCGCACCTGGCCGTCTTCCACCAGGTAGACCACCGAGTGGCCCCGGGCTCCGGCCTGGCGGCGGAATTCGTCCAGCACCGGCGGCAAAGGCAGGTTGAGCATTTCCAGCAGCCGAGGGCCACCCACATACACTTCCCGGCCTTGCACCCGGGCTCGCACCCCGCGACCGGCCAGGGCCTGAAAATCTTCCACCGGCGGCAAGGCCAGGCCCTGCTCGGCCGCGGCCCGCCGAATGGCCTGGGCAATGAGGTGCTCGGAATCCCCTTCCGCGGCCGCGGCCACGGCCAGCGCGGCTTGCGGGTCGTCGTGGGGCCGGGCGAGCTGCCATTCCACCACGCCAAATTCGCCCCGGGTGAGGGTGCCGGTTTTGTCGAACAGCACGGTATCGACCAGGCGCGCTTCTTCCAGGGCCAGGCGGTCGCGAATCAGAATGCCGTTCTTGGCGCCCAGCGCGGTGGTAATGGCCACCACCAACGGCACGGCCAGGCCCAGCGCGTGGGGGCAGGCAATGACCAGCACGGTCACCACCCGCTTGAGCACATCCAGGTTGAAGCCCGTAGCCAGGGTCCACAGCACCGCGGTCAACAAAGCCGTGGCCAGGGCAATGTAAAACAGCCACCCCGCGGCCCGGTCGGCCAGCACCTGGGTGCGGGACTTGGACCGCTGGGCCTGTTCCACCAAACGCATGATGCCGGCCAGCGCGGTTTCATCGCCCACCGCGGTCACCCGCACCCGCAGGCTGCCTTCGCCGTTGATGGTGCCGGCAATGACCTGGTCGCCGGGGCCCTTGGGCACGGGCCGCGCTTCGCCGGTGAGCATGGCTTCGTTGACATGGGATTCGCCGGCGATGACTTCGCCATCGGCCGGGATGGACGCGCCGGGCCGCACCAGCACCACATCACCCACCCGCAGGGCCCGGGCGGGCACGGTTTCGGTGGAACCGTCGGGCAGGACGCGCTCGGCCTGGTCGGGCATGAGGCGGGCCAATTCGTCCAGCGCGCCCGAGGCCTGGCGCACGCTGCGCATTTCCAGCCAGTGGCCCAGCAGCATCACATCAATGAGGGTCACCAGCTCCCAGAAGAAGCTGTCGCCCAGGCCCAGGATTTGCGCGGCCACGCTGTAGACCAGGGCCACGCTGATGGCCAGGGAAATCAGGCTCATCATGCCCGGCCGCCGCTGGCGCAGCTCGGGCACGGCCATTTGCAAAAAGGGCACGCCGCCATAGAAGAAGACGACGAGGCCGAAGAGGAAGGGCACCCACTGGCTGCCCGGAAACGCGGGCGCCTGAAAACCCAGCCAGCGCTGCAGCGCGGGGCTGTAGAGCAGCACGGGGATGCTGAGTAGGGTGCTCACCCAAAAGCGCCGGCGGAACATGGCCTCGTGGCCGGTGTGGTCCACGCCGTGGTCGCCATGGCCGCCGTGACCGCCGCCGTGGTCATGGGCGTGGGAGGCGCGGTCGTGTTGGCCGTGGGTGTGGGTGTGGCCGCCGTGCGCCGCGGGCGGCGTGGATTGTGCTGCCGGGGGCGGGGCGTGATGCCCGTGCCCGCCGGAGGAAGCCGCGGCCGCGCCGTGGGCGTGGGAGGCGTTCCGGTGTTCGGGGGTGGGGTGGTTCATGGGGAAACTCCTGGGGTGGTCTGGGTAGAAGAAGTGTATCGCCGGGCCATGGCGCGGGGGAGAGCCAGGTCGCGCGACGTGCATAGGCCAAATGGCCTATGCAGGGGCGAGGAACCCACCCAGGGCCCGGCGGCACACCGAGCATGGAGTTGGGGCAAGAGCCACTGTTAGCCGGTGTAGGGTTGTACCCCACTGTCCGTCAGGCTTTTGTACCCCTTTTGCGTCTGGAAGGCTTGACATAGGCGATGTTGAGATTACAAATGGCTTGGGCATCAAACTGCTTGGGCTTCAA